>NZ_JCACHA010000931.1:0-7177 GCF_059503625.1 Skermanella sp. | reverse complement strand
CCCCGAGGATGCCAACCTTGGGGCGCTTTTTCATGACCATCAACGGCGAAGGTCCGTAGTCGTGCCTGAAGCTTTGAGTTTCACAAGCCCTCCTTTCGACCGCCTGAGTGATGCCGAGCGCGATCGGGTCCGTGCCGCGTCCGATCTGGCGGTATGGCCCAAGGGAACCACGATTTTGCGTGGCGACGAAGCGGCCGAGCATCTTCATGTCGTCCTGAAGGGACTGGTCCATGAGGTGGACGGCGCCGAGGTGCTGACATCCTATGGACCCGGCGAGAGCTTCGACGCCAAGGCGCTTCTCGGCACGCCATGCACCAGCTCCTTCGTCGTGCGCGAAGACACAGTATGCCAGCTCCTGCCGGCTGCCCTGTTCCTCGACCTGACCCGAGCCAATCCCTATTTCGGCGCATGGTTTCATCAGGAGCTGATCGAGCGCCTGCGAGAGATGGCGGTGCGGCAGGCCAATGGGGAGATGACCTCCTTCATGATGGCCCGCATCCGTCAGGCCTTCATCCATCCCGCGACCTATGTAGACGCGTCCTGTACCGCCCGCGAGGCCGTCGCCGCCATGAAGGCGACGCGCTCGACCTCGCTGCTGGTTCGCGACGGCGGGGGGGAGAACGAACGCGTCGGTGTCCTGAGCGACCGCGACCTGCGCGATGCCGTCATCCTGGATGGCGCGCCGGTCACGTCGCCGGTCGGCCCCTTCACCAGCTACTCGATGATCTCGCTCGACATCGACGATTTCCTGTTCAATGCCCTGGTCGTGATGACCAAGCACGGCATCCGCCGCATCGTGGTGACGGAGGAGGGCAGGATCGCCGGCATCCTCGAACAGGTCGATCTGCTGGGCTTCCTGTCCAACAACTCTCATGTCGTGGCGATCCGTGTCGAGCGCGCGAGCGACCTTGCCGATCTCAAGACCGCTTCGGCCGAGATCCCGACCCTGATCCAGGCTCTGCATGCCAACGGGGTCAAGGTTCAGCTGATCGCGGAGATGGTGACGGCCTTGAACCGCCGGATCTTCGCCAAGCTGTTCGAAATGCTGGCGCCCCCCGATCTGCTGGCGAACTCCTGCCTGATCGTCATGGGCAGCGAAGGCCGGGGCGAGCAGATCCTGAAGACCGATCAGGACAACGGCCTGATCCTGCGCGATGGCTATACCTGTCCCAATCTCGACGCGATCACCGCCGAGTTCTCAAGGTCGCTGATCGAGTTCGGATATCCCGAGTGTCCCGGCAAGATCATGGTCAACACGCCGGAATGGACAAGGCCGCTGGCCGGATACCGGGAAGCGATCCACAACTGGGTCCATCATCCCGACGAGGCGGCTCAGCTCAACCTTGCGATCTTCTACGATGCGGCTGCCGTGGCCGGGAACGCCACGCTGCTGGAGAAGGCGCGCGACTACCTGCTCGAAACCCTGTCCAGCAACGACGTCTTCTTCTCCCATTTCGCTCGTCCCACGCTGAGCTTCGAAACTCCCATCGGGATGTTCTCCAACCTACGCGGAGAGCAGCTCGACATCAAGAAGGGTGGTATATTCCCGCTGGTCCACGGAGTGCGCAGTCTCGCACTCGAGAAGCGCATGACCGAGCGCAATACCCTGGACCGCATCGACAAGCTGCTGGCCCTGGGTGTCTTCGACCGGACAATGGCGACCGAGCTGTCGGAGGCGCTGTTGGCGATGATGGCGCTACGCTTGAAGCTTCGCCTTGCTGCCGGCGAGATCGGAACGCAGACGGACAACTTCATCCGGCCCGACCAGTTGAACCGGCTGGAACGCGATCTGCTCAAGGACTCGCTTTCCATCGTCAAGCGGTTCAAGGAATTCATTACCTATCATTTCCACCTGAAGATGTTCTGAACATGCTGTCGGATCTCCGTAAAAGCTTCAATCGGCGCAATCTGACCGATCCCGCATTCGGCTTCCTCTTCGACGAGGATTCCAGCGGTGAAGTCGTCGTTCTGGCAGTCGGAGCCACATCCTTCGAGCCGGCGCAGGCCGATCTTTTGGAACTCACCGGCATCCTGGTCAAAGGCAACCGCCTTCTGACCAGCGACAAGCTCCATCTGAAGGTGGGGGAGGGTGCTGGGACGGCGGAAGCGGCGGCCCTTGACCTTCTCAGGTTCGCCGGGTCTCGGCCGCTGGCCGGTTACTATCTGAACTTCGCCGTCGGTTTGCTGGATCGCATCGTCCGCCCGGCGATCGGCGTGCAGATCCCCAACGACCGGATCGAAGTATCGAGTCTGTACTACGATCAGCGTCGGGTGGTTCCGGGCCGGACCGCCACGGACCTGCGTTTCGACTCGATCCTCCGGGACCTCGATCTGCCTGATCGCGGCACCTCCGGATCGTTCGACGACGCCGTTTCCGCTGGACTGATTTATCTGACGCTAAGGCAACCCGCGTAATCTGCCCTTTCGATCGAAACAACGGGTATCGATAGGGTGCCGTGCAACGACCCTGCTGATCTGCCGCTTGATTAAGCCACTAACCGGTCATTTCAGGATGCCGATGATCGCTCGCCTGATCGTCCTAGTCAGCTTGATGGGGTTCCTGACTCTCGCTTCCGGCGAGGCGAGAGCGCTCGATCTCGTCAATGTGGTGCTGGCACCCACGCCTCCCTTCGTGATCGAGGGCGGAACGCTGGGATCTCCGCCCGGGATCGTGGCAGAGATCATCACCGAAGCTTATCGGCGTGATGGCAAGCAGCCATATTATGCATATATGCCCGCTGCGCGCGCCGAGCATACGGTGCGGAATGGCAGGGCGATGGCGACGGTCGTCTCGGGTGATCCCGGCGATCACGCAGGCAGCTTCGTCCTGTCGAACAGCTTGCTGACGACCCCGGTCAGCGCCTTCATCGCCTCCGGCTACGCAGGTCCTCCGCTGACGAGTTTCAAGGCGGTCGCTGAGCGGCAAGCCGCGATCCTGACGGAAGGGCAGGGGCGGCTAAGGGTCATTTCGATACACGGCGATCCCGTCATCGACGATCTGCACGAAGCCGGCGTCGAGGTCGAAGAGGTTCCCGGCATCGAATCCGCCATGTCTCTGGTCGTCAGGGCGGACGGCCGGGTGGTCCTGGTAACCTTCTCCAACGCCGCGATGCATCTCGCTCAGAACACCGGTGTGCCGGCGGCGCAGTTCCAGTCGTTTACGATCGGGTACTCCGACTTCTATCTGGCTATATCGCGCACCCGGCCATGCGCGATCGATCTGGCGAACCGGTTCAACCGGTCATTGGAGACCCTGCGCCTTGACGGGACCATCGACGCGATCCTCGAGCGCTACGGGGCCGCGCCAACCTCTCCGGACCAGTCTCCGGCCATCGATTAACCCGTTCGATATTGTCATCGTCGCAACGATTCGGTGATTGGCGGGTTTTTGGCTCGATGATTTCACATCTTGCCGGGTGGCCCTGAAGCACGTCCCCGGCTAGCTTCGTGATTTGCCACAGCTCCGGATCAAACGAACGGATGATGACCGACCGAATACTCGACCGGTCCGCGCGCGGCCTTTTTGTGATATTGCCCGTGCTGGCCCTCATGCTCAGCACTCTTTCGGCGTCCGCCCAGATGCCGGCGGGCGCTCTGCCTGGAGCATCCTCCCCCGCGAAGCCGGCAACTCAATCCACTGCGGAAAGCGGCGATCCAGAGGACCGGATCGCCTCCCTGCTGGCCACCTTGGAAGATCCGGCTGCACGGGAGCGGCTTACGGCTCAGTTGCGGACGCTGCTCGATACGCAGGAGCAGACGGAACCCGAGGCGGTCGAGCCACCCAGTTCCCGCGTGCTCGAATTCATGTCCGAGCGCGTCGGCAGGCTCACCGGCCAGATGGTCGCCTTCGGCAGCATTTTCGCCGACCTGCCCGACACGGTCGACTGGCTCCAGGGACAGGCGACGGATCAGACACGGCGGGATCGCTGGTTGCAGTTGATGTCCCAGCTCCTGCTTGCGATCGGGGCCGGGTTCGCCGCCAGCGCGCTGGCATCCCGGCTGCTCAGGCGGGCGCGGCTGTCGATCGAAAGCCGCCGGAACGAGCGGATACTTGCGCGTATTCCCTTGGCGATCCTTCGTACCGTTCTGGAACTCGTGCCGATCGCAGCCTTCGGCATAGCCGGCTACGGCATGCTGTCGGTTACCGATCCGCCCCTGGTCATCCGGCTGGTGGCTCTCACCGTCATCAACGCAACCATCCTGATCCAGCTTGTCCTGGCCGTTACCCGGGGCATCCTGGCTCCCGTGGCGCGTAATCTCCGCATGCTTCCGATCGGCGACGAATCGGCGCATTACGGCTACATCTGGGTCCGCCGGCTGGCCTATACCTCCGTCTACGGCTTCTTCATCTCGGAAGCGGCCTATATGCTGGGCTTGCCCGGCGGCGCCCATGAGGCGCTGCTCAAGGTCATCGGCCTCGTTGCGACCGGCATGCTGGTCATCCTGATCCTCCAGAACCGGAAGGACGTAGCGGAGTGGCTTCGCGGACGGCCATTGACCGGCGGTTCCAACGGCCATGTCGAGGCGGAAGAGATCGCCGCCGGCACGCGCAGCGGCGCCTTGCGGGCGGCGCGGCGGCGGCTGGCGGATGTCTGGCATATCCTGACGATCCTCTATCTTGTCGTAATCTACGGCATCTGGGCTCTCAGCATCCCCGACGGGTTCGAATTCATGCTGAGGGCGACCGGCCTGTCGCTGCTGATCCTGATAGCGGCCCGGATCGTCGTGAACCTGATCGATACCCTGATCCGGCGGGGCTTCTCGATCTCGCCGGACATAAAGCGCGAGTTCCCCCATCTGGAAGAACGCGCCAACCGCTATCTGCCCATTCTCCAGCGGGTGTTGAAGGCCATCATCTGGTTCTTCGCCCTGCTGGCGCTGCTCGCAGCCTGGGGCGTGGACAGCTTTGCGTGGCTCGAATCGCCACTGGGCCAGCGCATCAGTTCCAGCGCCATATCGATCAGCGTGGTTCTGCTGCTGGCCGTCATCACCTGGGAAGTCGTCACCAACCTGATCGAGCATTACCTGTCCGGCAATGACCGCTACGGTACCCGGATCGAGCGGAGCGCCCGCGTCCGCACGCTGCTGCCGCTGCTGCGGAATGCCGTCATGGTTCTGCTCATCACCGTGGTCAGCCTCGTCACCCTGTCGGAGATCGGCGTCAACATAGCGCCGTTGCTCGCGGGCGCCGGGGTCATCGGTCTCGCGATCGGTTTCGGGTCGCAAACGCTGGTGAAGGACGTCATTACCGGCCTGTTCATCCTGTTCGAGGACACCATTTCGGTCGGCGACGTAGTCGATGTCGGCGGCGGTCACAGCGGCCTCGTCGAAGCGATCACGATCCGCACGATCAAGCTGCGCGATCAGGCAGGCGGGGTCCATTCGATCCCGTTCAGCCAGGTCAACTCGGTCCTGAACATGACCAAGGACTTCTCCTACTACGTGTTCGACATCGCGATCAGCTACGGCGAAGACCCTGACCGCGTGATCGGAGCGATCAAGGACCTGGGAGCGGAACTCCAGGCGACGCCGCAGTTCGGGCGGGTGATCCTGGAGCCGATCGAGATCATGGGGGTGGACGCTTTTCGCGACAATGCGTTCATCGTCAAGGCGCGGATCAAGACACGCCCGATCCAGCAATGGAACGTCGGACGCGAATTCAATCGCCGGATGAAGCTCCGGTTCGACGAGATGGGTATCAGGATCCCATTGCCGCACCGCATCGTCGAGTTTCGCCCGGACGAATCCGCCGGCCAGCCGATGGCGACGCCTGAAGCGGGAGCGTTGCAGTTGTCGAGAACGAGGTGATCCCTACCATTCGTTGGTATATGGCATATGAAAGGAGATGTAGATAATTCGGTCGAATGCGGGTAAATATTTCAACTTCGGTCGGGTGACTACCGCCCATGTGGGGGCGATCAAACTCCGGAGTTGCAGTAGATGCTCATCAATCAGCTTACCTGGACTCCGGGACATGGATGGGACACCCTCGCTTCCTCCGACGAAATGGTGTCGGCCGATTTCGTCCTCTACTTCTTCGGCCCCGGCGTGCAGGAGCTTCCCGTCCGGCTGGCGGAGCTTGGTCGGAAGTTTCCCCAAGCTGATATGATCGGCTGTTCGACCGGTGGTGAAATCATCGGCGACGAGGTGTTCGACGACAGCATCGTAGCCTCGGCGGTGAGCTTCGAACGGACTCCTGTCCGCGTCGCCAAGGTCGAGATCGACGGGGATTCATCGCGCGATGTCGGCCGGCGCCTCGGTGCTGAGTTCCCGAAGGAGGGCCTGCGCAGCCTCTTCGTCCTGTCCGACGGCACCGGCATCAACGGCAGCGACTTGATTCGCGGGCTTCAGGACAAACTCGGCACCGATATCAAGATCACCGGCGGTCTGGCCGGCGACGGCGCCGATTTTCGGATCACCTATGTCGGCGCCAACGACCTGCCGCAGCCCGGCCGCGTGGCGGCGATCGGGTTCTACGGCGATGCGGTGACCATAGGCCACGGCAGCTATGGCGGCTGGCAGCCCTTCGGGCCGGAGCGGCGGATTACCCGTGCGGTCGACAACGTCCTCCATCAGCTCGATAACGAACCGGCGCTGGATCTGTACAAGCGCTATCTCGGCGATCAGGCGGAAGGCCTGCCCGGAACGGCTCTGCTGTTTCCGCTCCGCCTGACGCGGCCGGATGGTGGCGAGGTCGTCCGTACCGTCGTCGGCACCGACGACGCCAGCAGCACCATGGTCTTCGCGGGCGACGTCCCGGAAGGCAGCTCCGCCCAATTGATGCGCGCGACTTTCGACAAGCTGATCGACGGCGCGGGAGAGGCCGCCGATCAGGCGGCCGTGGCCGAGGGCACGCACCTCGCCATTCTGGTTTCCTGCATCGGACGCAAGCTCGTCCTGGGCCAGCGCGTGGCGGAGGAAGTGGAAAGCGTGCTGGACGTCCTCGGCGCCGATGCGCGCACCATCGGTTTCTACTCTTATGGCGAAATTTCGCCGCAGGCGCGGACGGGTGCTTGCGAGTTGCACAATCAGACCATGACGATCACGACCATCGGCGAAAAATGAGCCTGCATCGGCTGCTCGAGCGGCAACTGAAGCGGGCGGCACGCAGACGTCCGGACGGCCAGCCCGAGGTCGCCGCCTTGCTCGACATGATCGACCAAGCCTATCGGGAAGC
>NZ_JCACHA010000930.1:0-7179 GCF_059503625.1 Skermanella sp. | reverse complement strand
CGCCCGGCGTGGTGGTCGATGCCAGGGCGATCATGCTCGGTCTCGCGGCCCCGTTCGGCGGCGTCGCTGCCGCCGCGATCGCGGCGCTGATCTCAGGAGCCTATCGCCTGTTCGGGACCGGCGGGATCGGGGCTCCTGCCGGCGTGGCCGGCATCGCGATCGCGGCCCTGGCCGGCGTCCTCTTCGACCGCTTGCCGAGGAAGCTCCGGCTTCGTTTCCGAACGGCTTCGTTCGCGATCCTCGGGCTGCTGATCTCCTGCAACATCCTGAGCGTCCTTCTGCTACCGTCCTGGCAAGACGCTTTGCAGGTGCTCTCGGCGGTCGGTCTGCCACTGGTCGTCATGAATGTCGGCGGAGCGCTCGTCTTCGGGACCCTGCTCTCCCGCGAACGGGAGCGAATAGGAATCCTTCAGGACCTGCGAACCAGTGAAGCGCGCTACCGGGCGATCATCGACACGGCCGCCGACGCCATCGTGACGGCGCGCGGGGACGGAGAGCTGACCGCGTTCAACTCCGCCGCCGAGAGACTGTTCGGCCACAAGGCCGCCGATGTCATGGGCCGCGATATCCGCCTGCTCCTGCCGGAGGCGGAGCGGTTCATCCAGGACAGCTTCACCAACCGTCAGGTCCGGGGGCTGCACCGGGACGGCACGGCCCTGGAACTGGAACTCTCGCTCAGCGCATGGTGCGGCGGCGGCGGCCGGCGTTTCATCACCTGCATCATCCGGGACGTCGCGGAACGCAACCGGATCGACGCCGACCTGAAGCTGGCCAAGGAGACGGCGGAAAGCGCCAACCGCGCCAAGGGGCAGTTCATGGCGGAGTTGAGTCACGAATTGCGCAGTCCGCTCAATGCCGTGATCGGCTTCGCCGACATGATCCGCAGCGAAGTGGCCGGCCCCCTCGGCAGCGACCGCTACCGCGAATGGGCCGGCGATATCCGCGACAGCGGCCAGCATCTGCTGGGATTGATCAACGAGATCCTGGATCATGCCAAGGCCGAGGCCGGACGGCTGGCGATCCGCGAGGAGGAGGTCGATCTCGCCGAAACGGTCAACTTCTGCATCCGGATGATTGAACCGCGCGCCACAAAGGCGAGGATCGCCCTGTCCGCCACGGTGGCGCCGGAAGTCGCGACGATCCGCGGCGACGAAAAGCGGCTGCGGCAGATCCTGCTCAACCTCCTCACGAATGGCGTCAAGTACACGCCAAGCGGCGGGCAGGTGACGGTAACGGCGCAACAGGACGCCGACGGCGGCCTGTTCCTGACGATGACCGATACCGGGATCGGCATCGCGAAGGACGACCTCAACCACATGTTCGAAGCGTTCTGGCGTGCCGACGCCGTCGGAACCGGCAAGGTCGAGGGCACCGGCCTCGGGCTGACTCTGACCCGGCGGCTGGTCGGACTTCATGACGGAACCATCGAGCTGAGCAGCGTGGCCGGGCAGGGAACCACCGTCGCGGTCCGCCTGCCCCGCCACCGCGTCCTGTCGCAGGCCCCTGAGGCGACCGGTGAACCGGCGACGCCGTCACTGGACATCCTGCTGGTCGAGGACGACGCCATAATCCGCCTGACCACGCAGATGATGCTGACGCGCTGGGGTCATCAGGTGGTCGGCGCCGCCCACGCCAACGAGGCGCTGGAAACCCTGCAAAGCGACCGGCCGCTGGACCTGCTGTTCAGCGATATCGTCATCCCGCCCGGAATGAGCGGCGCCGAGCTTGCCAGGGTAGCCGCACATCTGCGCCCCGGCATCAAGGTCCTGCTGACATCCGGCTTCGCCGGCCACGCCGTCACCGGCGACATGAACGGCGATTATACGGTGGTGGCCAAGCCTTACGATTACGCCGAACTGCAAAAGAAGATCGCGGCCGTGATGCATGACGCTGCATGCCGGTGAACGCCGTTAAGGAACCACCGTTTGCCCACCTTGTTTCCTATAGAGGTTACGAACCCGGGAGAAACGCTCATGGCCGCCTCGACAGAGACGCCGCCGACATACGCCAAGTCCAGCGATGCCGCTGCACGTTCCACCTCATCAAAGCCGAACGCAGATCCGGGAAGAGTGCTGGAGACCGGCTCGGAAGAAGTCGGAGCCCCCACGCCGGCAGCGTATTCTCCGGTGAGCCCGGCTACCGGGACGGGAACCGGCAGGCACGCCGGCAACCCGGTCCAGGATCGTCGATCCTACGGCATCGGAACCGCGGAAACGTTCGTGCGGGAGAACCCCGTCGCGAGCCTGCTCGGCGCGCTCTCCGCCGGCTTCGTCATCGGCGCGCTACTGGGCCGAAGCGGGCGAGGACAGGCGGTCTCCCGCCGTCCGCCGGATCTCGGTTACGACGATGAAGACGCGTATGAGCGCGACTACTACTACGACTAGACCGGATACTACGACTAGACCGGACCGCCGGATCGTCCGAGGTTCTGTGGCATGGATGAAATCAGGAGGGATACATGACTGGCGGCAACGTTGCTTTTCTTCTTCTCGTAGTCGGCTCTTTCCTCGCGTTAAGCGCTTCAATGCTCTGGGCCAGTTCGCAGACATTGGACGCGGAGGCCGATCCGAGCATTCCGACCGGGAAGACCAACCCCGATACTTAGCACGACCACGACTGACCGGCCCGGCGTCAGGCTTGAACTTTCAGGCTGTATCCCGCCACCTCGGAGCGGAATTCAGCCAGGAAGTCCTGAGCCAGTGTCGAGAGCGTGCGCTGCGCCGAATGCAGGATGGACATCTCGACATTGATGCTCGGTGCGAAGGGGCGGACGGCCAGTCCGCGCCCGACATACTCTTCGGCGGTGAACGGGTCGACGATGGCGACGCCGGTGCCGGCGGCGACCAGCGCACAGGCGATCATCGTCAGCTGCGTCTCGATCCGCTGCTTCCGGTTGACGCCGTGGTCGGCGAAGACGGCATCGATCCGGTAGCGGAGCAGAGTCGATGATCCCAGCGAGATGAAGGGTTCGTTCGCAAAGTCCTCCGGGACGATGCGTTCCTTTTCCGCCAGCCAGTGGCCGCTGGGAATGATGGCGACCGCCGGGACCGGCGGCAGCTTCTCGCTCAGGACGGTAGCGTGCTCGACCGGGGTCTGGCCGAAACCCAGTTCGCACTGCCCCGCCGCCACCCAGTCCAGCACCAGCGTCGAACTGCTGCCCCAGAGCGAGACGTCCACGCGCGGCCTCCGCTCCAGAAAACGGGCGACGAAGCGCGGCAGGAAGCCGATCGCCAGGGCCGGCATCGCCGCCACCCGCAGCGTCCCCGCCCGGCGCGCCTCCAGGTCGCGCGCCGCCTGCTCGATCCGCTCGAGCCCGACGAAGGACCGCTCCACCTCCTGATACAGCAATTGCGCCTCGCTCGTCGGCGTGATCCGCGATCCGCGCCGCTCGAACAGCGTCAGCTTCAGCGCGTATTGCAGGTCGCCGATCAGGCGGCTTACCGCCGGCTGGGAAATGTTCATCAACTCGGCGGCCGACGTGATGCCGCCGGTCAGCATGACGGCGCGAAAGGCTTCGATCTGGCGGGGATTGAGCACGTGACGGGACAACTCCAACGGCTTCGTTTCCGTTACAGCATAATATTTGGTTATGAGAACCGCCAGCAATTCGATTTGACGATTATGCAGCCGGGGGGCGAACCTGTCGCTCAAGCGCACCGGCAATAGCGCGGCTCGGCAATCAATGCAGAACAGGAGAGAGACTGATGCGGGCTTTGGTTTATGGTTTGATGGCGACCGCCGCCGTATGGTGCGGCACGGCGCAGGCGCAGCAGAAGACCCTTTACGTAGCCGCTTACGGCGGCTCCTTCGAGCAGACGATGCGGAAGGAGATCATCCCCGGCTTCGAGAAGCAGCACGGCGTGAAGGTCGAATACGTCGCCGGCAACTCGACCGACAACCTCGCCAAGCTCCAGGCCCAGAAGGGCAACCAGCAGATCGATCTGGTGATCCTCGACGACGGTCCGATGTATCAGGCGGTGGCGCTCGGCTTCTGCGCCGATCTGGCGAAGGCCCCCGTCTACGACGATCTGTACGACCTTGCCAAGATCTCGTCCAACAAGGCCGTGAACTTCGGCGCCGTCGGCACCGGCATCGTCTACAACAAGAAGGTGTTCGACGAGAACGGCTGGCCGGCGCCGACCTCGTGGAAGGATATCGAAGATCCGAAGTACAAGAAGAAGCTGGTCGTCCCGCCGATCAACAACTCCTACGGCCTGCACGCCCTGGTGATGATGGCGCGGCTGAACGGCGGCGGCGAGAAGAACATCGAGCCGGGCTTCGAGGAATTCACCGACAAGATCAACCCCAACGTCCTGGCCTACGAGCCGTCGCCCGGCAAGATGACCGAGCTGTTCCAGAGCGGTCAGGCCAACATCGCGGTCTGGGGTTCGGGCCGGGTCAAGGCGCTGGCGGATACCGGCTTCCCCGCCGCCTTCGTCTATCCCAAGGAAGGCGGCGTCGTGCTGGCGTCTGCCGCCTGCCAGGTGGCCGGCAGCAAGCAGGCGGCCGAGGCGCAGCAGTTCATCCAGTACATGCTGATGCCGACGGCGCAGATGGCGCTCGCCGTCGATGCCGGCTTCGGCCCGATGAACAAGACGGTCGAACTCAAGCCCGAACAGCAGAAGGGACTGCCCTACGGGCCGGAGCAGATGAGCAAGCTGCTGGTGGTGGATTGGGACACGATCAACGCCAACCGCGAGGTCTGGAACAAGCGCTGGACCCGCGAAGTCGAGCGCTGATCCCTTGATCTTAAGGCGGGCGAAAGCCCGCTTGCGAGTTCAGGGCGGGCGAAAGCCCGCCCGCCGGCTGCGGAGATTTATCCTTGCCTTATCTTGTCCTCGATAAACTGACCAAGCGGTTCAACCAGTACGTGGCGGTGGACGGCATTTCGCTCGATGTCGAGAAGGGCGAGCTGGTCTCGCTGCTCGGCCCGTCCGGCTGCGGCAAGACCACCACGCTCCAGATGATCGCCGGCTTCACCGATCCCACGTCGGGCCGGGTCACGCTGAACGGCGCCGACCTGCTGGCGAAGAAGCCGAACGAGCGCGGCCTGGGCATCGTCTTCCAGAGCTACGCGCTTTTCCCGCACATGACGGCGGCTGAGAACGTCGCGTTCGGCCTGGAGATGCGCGGCGTGTCGCGCGCCGACCGCGACCGCATGGTAACCGAGACGCTGCTACTCGTCGGCCTTGGCGCCTATGGCGACCGCCATCCCAAGCGGATGTCCGGCGGTCAGCAGCAGCGCGTGGCGCTGGCCCGCGCCCTCGTCATCAAGCCGAACCTGCTGCTGCTGGACGAGCCGCTGTCCAACCTGGACGCCAAGATGCGGGAGGAGATGCAGATCGAACTCCGGCGCATCCAGCGCACCGTCGGCACCACCATGATCCTCGTCACGCACGACCAGTCGGAGGCGATGGCCCTGTCGGACCGGGTCGTCGTGATGAACAAGGGCAAGGTCGAGCAGGTGGCGGCCCCGCAGGAAGCCTACGACCGCCCGGCCAGCGCCTTCGTCGCCAACTTCCTGGGCCGGACCAACCTGCTTCAGGGTACGGTGAGGCATGACGGCGGCGTCGGCCGGATCGACGTTTCGGGCGTTTCCTGGCCGGTCGGATCGGACGTTCCCGCCGGTCCGGGCGTCATGACCGTCCGTCCGGAGAAGGTCGCCTTCGTGCCCGACGCCGGCGTGCCCGGCATGGTTCAGGCGCGGGTCTTCCAGGGAACGCAGTGGCTGTTCGAGGTCAGGACCGAAGCCGGTCAGGTGATGGTGATCCGCCAGCACGACGGGCAGGCGATGCCGCAGGAGAACGAGCGGGTCATGGTCGGCTGGCGCCCCGAGGACATGCGGGTAATGGCCGCTCAGGCTGGCGCTTCATGACCGCCTTGCATGAGTCCAATTCGTTGACCGCCTCCGATGAAACCGCGGCGTCCCCCTCCCCCGCTCCGGCGGACCGGCGGCGCTGGGTGCCGTACCTGCTGAGCCTGCCTGCCCTGGCGCTGTTCGCGGTGCTGCTGCTGGTCCCGCTGGCGATGACGGCCCTGCTGTCGCTCAACAGCTTCGGCTTCTACACCGGCATCCAGGATGTCTGGCAGCTCGGCAATTACGTCGAGATCTTCTCCGACAGCTACTTCCACGAAGTCTTCCTGCGGACCTTCCGGATCGCCTTCCTGGTAACGCTGATCTCAGCATGCATCGGCGCGCCGGAAGCCTATATCCTGCGCCGGATGCGCTCTCCCTGGCGCGGCATCTGCCTGCTGATCGTGCTGGGTCCGCTGCTGATCTCGGTCGTGTCGCGGACGCTGGGCTGGGCGCTGCTGCTGGGCTCGACCGGGCTGATCAACCAGGGACTTACGGCGGTCGGCGTGATCTCGACCCCGATCGAGTTCATGTATACCGAAACAGGCGTCGTCATCGCGCTGACCCATGTGCTGGTGCCCTTCATGGTGCTGTCGGTCTGGGCATCGCTCCAGCGGCTCGACCCGCAGATCGAGAACGCGGCGCTGTCGCTGGGCGCCAAGCCGTTCACCGTGCTGCGCCGCGTCGTCCTGCCCCAGATCGTCCCCGGCATCCTGTCCGGCTCGATCATCGTCTTCGCACTGGCCGCCAGCGCCTTCGCCACCCCGGCCATCATCGGCGGCCGGCGTCTGAAGGTGGCGGCGACCCTGGCCTACGACGAGTTCCTGAACACGCTCAACTGGCCGCTGGGTGCTGCGGTAGCGATCCTGCTGCTGATCGCCAACATCGTCATCATCGTCGGCTGCAACCGCCTGATCGAGCGTCGCTACAAGCAGGTGTTCGAATGAACCGCAACAGCCCCCTGGCCCTCGTCTTCCACGTGCTGTTCCTGGGTTTCCTGCTGGCGCCCATCCTGATCGTCTGCGCCGTCGCCTTCACGCCCGAAGGCTACCTGTCGCTGCCGACCAACGGCGTCTCGCTCCGCTGGTTCTACGCGATCGGCGACAATCCGGAATTCGTCCGGGCCTTCCGCGACAGCCTCGTGCTCGGCGCCCTGTCGTCGACGGTGGCGGTGGCGTTCTCGATCCCGGCGGCGCTGGCCATCGCACGGCACCAGTTCCCCGGCCGGGAGGTCATGACGGCCCTGTTCCTGTCGCCGCTGATGGTGCCACATATCGTGCTGGGCATCGCCTTCCTGCGCTTCTTCACGCAGATCGGGTTAGGCG
>NZ_JCACHA010000929.1:0-7254 GCF_059503625.1 Skermanella sp. | reverse complement strand
CGCGCGGATCGCGGATGCCCCGGTTGCCGTCGATCGCGTAGCCGACCGCGATCGAGTGGATCAGCTCCTGGTCGGCGCCGCCCTGGAACTGGCGGGCCTGGGCCAGCGCCCGGCGGACGTCGGCGTTGTTGACCTCGTGGCCGCCGATCGGCACTTCCACGTTGGAGGTCTGCGAGGTCGGCTGGCCGCCGGAGATGTTGACCAGCACTTCGCGGATCGTCTCCCCGGCCATCTGCTCGGCGGTGTGGACGGTGGTGCCGATAGCCTGCTCCGCCGCGTCCATATCGACGATGGTGCCGGCCCGGAGACCCCGCGAGACCTGATGTCCTATGCCGGTAATGCGCAGCACGCCGCCGTCCTCGACCCGTGCGATGAAGCAGCAGACCTTGGTTGTGCCGACGTCCAGTGCAGCGATTACCCCGCCGCGAACCTGTCTCTTAACTCTCTTGCCAGCGTTGAAGGCCATTGCTACGCCCGTCATCCCCTCAGGCTGTCGCCTATTCGTGTATTCACATTAACATCCCAAGATGCAGTATTTCAAACAACGATTTCGATACTGCATTTGGTGTGGATTACCTCTTTAGATTAATACATCGGAGACATCATATCTTTTGCTCTGGAGCACGGCGGCGTTGTGCCGCAGCGGTCGAAGTCTGTATCACGAGGCGATCGGGCAGGCGCAGATCTACCGCCACGATATCGCGGTCCAGAACCGGCTGCTTCGCTTCCTGATCGGCGAGATGATGGAGCGCTCCGCCGATATCGCTCTCCGGCAGACGGATGATGACGCCGTTGGACAGATGAAGGTCCCACCGGCGCCCTCCTATCCGGGTGGCGGCGTTGACCCGCTGGAACAGCGCGGGCACCGTGCTGAGATGACCCAGCAGTTCCTGCGCATGCTTGGGAGCATCGGCGCCGATGATCTGGAGCAGGTTGTTGTAGCGGCCAAGCTCGCGCTCGGTCAGGACCTCGCCGTCGCGGTCGATCAGGGCCAGCTTGCCGTCGCGCTGCCACAGCGCCATCGGCCGGCGCTCGTCCAGCTTGACGAAGACGGTATTGGGCAGGCGCCGCTCGACCGTCGCATTGGCGACCCAGCGCAGCCGTTCCAGGCCGGCGCGGGCAGCTTCCGGATCAAACTGCATGATGGGGTCGCCGCGCTTGACCTGGATCGCGGCCATCACGGCGTTGCGGTCGGTTTCGTTGCGGCCTTCGACCAGGACTTCCTGGACTTCTAGGCCGGCATCGACCGTCAGGTCGATCAGCGCCGCCGTGATGCGGTTGCCCATCTGGCCGAACCAGCCGGTCTGGTATGCCCAGGTGCCGGCGCCGCCGAGCATGACGACGGGCAGGGCCACCATGCCGAACTTCAGGGCAGTGCCCGTCCAGCGCGGCCAGGAACGCCGGCGGTTGGCTTTCTGGGTCGCTTTCTGGGTAGCGTTCCGCGCACGCTCGGCGGTGCGGGTGCGCAGATCCCGTGGGGCGCAGAGTGCTGGCTTGTTCACGCGTGACATATGGCGTTCTCCACCATCCAGACGACCAGATCACCGAAAGAGATACCCAGGTATGCCGCTTGTTCAGGGACGAGCGACAAGGGGGTCATACCCGGCTGTGTGTTAATTTCTAGGAAATAAACTCCGGAAATATCCGGAATCGTATCGTCCCAGCGGAAGTCACTGCGGCTGACGCCGGCGCATCCCAAAGTATTGTGGGCCAGCAAAGCCATCCTCATCGCCTCTTCCAAGACTTCCTTGGGTGCAGGGGCAGGTACCAGATGGGTAGCACGGCCATCGGTGTACTTTGCAGAGTAGTCATAGAAGCCGGAGTGCGGCTTGATTTCCGTCACTGTCAGCGCACGGTCGCCCATGACTGCAACGGTCAGGTCGTGGCCGGGAATATACTGTTCAATCAGGACAGTTTCACCGTGATCCCAACTTTCGGCATAGGAAGGATGTCTGTTGTCGCCTTCTCGTACTATCTGGATTCCGACGCTAGACCCTTCGTTGTTCGGCTTAAGGACATAGGGTGCCGGCATGATGTCGCCGGAAAGCACCTGTTCGCGGGTCGCGACCATGCCATTGGGGGAACGGACGCCTACGCCGTTCAGCAACCGCTTGGTGGCCGACTTGTCCATGGCGATGGCCGAGGCCAGCATGCCGGAATGGGTATAGCGCAGGCCCAGGATGTCGAGCACGCCCTGGATCGTGCCGTCCTCTCCGAAGCGTCCGTGCAGCGCGTTGAACACCACGTCGGGACGGGGGGTGAGTGCCGCCAGCAAGGCTGGAAGGTCGCGGGTGACGTCGATCAGGGTAACGCGGAAGCCGCGTTCCTTCAAGGCGGACGCCACGGCGGCGCCGCTGACCAGCGAGACTTCGCGTTCGGCGGACCAGCCTCCGTGAAGGACGGCGACGTGCTGGCTCATGGCCGGTTTCCCTGTGAGCGGATGGGCGAGAGGGTGCTTGAGGATGCCGGGACGCCGATGCGGCGGATTTCCCAGCGGAGTTCGATGCCCGAGGTTTCGTAGACCCGGCGGCGGACTTCCTCGCCGAGCGATTCCAGGTCGTCGGCGGTCGCGGTGCCGAGGTTAAGCAGGAAGTTGCAGTGTTTCTCCGACACTTGAGCGCCGCCGATGGTCAGGCCCCGGCAGCCGGCGCGGTCGATCAGTGCCCACGCCTTTTCACCGGGAGGATTGGCGAAGGTCGAACCGCCGGTCCGCGCCTTGACCGGCTGGCTTTCCGCCCTGGACGCCGCGATCTCGTGCATGCGGCGGCTGATTTCCGCGTGGTCGCCCGGATGCCCGCGCAGCACGGCCGAGGTGAAGATCCAGTCTTCCGGCACGTCGCTGTGGCGGTAGCTGAGGCCGAGGTCCTCGCGGCTCAGGGTGTGCGAGGCGCCGGAGCGGTCGAGCGCGGTGGCGGAGACGACCACGTCGGACAGTTCGCGCCCATAGGCGCCGCCGTTCATCCGGAGCGCGCCGCCGATGGTGCCGGGGATTCCGGACAGGAACTCCAAGCCGGCGATGCCGGCGTCGCGCGCGGCGTTGGCGACGTTGAGGTCGAGCGCCGCAGCGCCCGCCGCGATCTCGCACCCGTTCACCGACATATCGACAAAGGCGCGGCCCAGGCGGATCACCACGCCGGGTACCCCGCCGTCGCGCACCAGCAGGTTGGAGGCGACGCCGATCACCGTGACGGGCACGTCGGCCGGGCAGCCGGCTAGGAAGTCGCCGAGATCCGCCGCGTCGGCCGGCTTGAACATAACTTCGGCCGGGCCGCCGACGCGGAACCACGTGACGTTGGCGAGCGGGGCGTCGGCGGTCAGCCGGCCGCGCACCGCCGGAAGGCGGTCGATCAGGTGCGGTTCGTGCTGCATGCGGGCCGCCGCCGTCATGACCGCCCTCCGCCGGCCGTCTTCTTCGCGTCCAGGTTCTTCCCGTCCAGGCCGTCCAGGCCGTTCAGGCGGTCGAGTTCGCCCGGGAGGGCGTTGGCCCAGGCGGTGATGTTGCCGGCGCCCAGGCAGACGACGAAATCGCCGGGCTGGGCCAGATCGTGGACCATCGACGGCAGCGCGTCGGCGCTGGGGAGAGCCAGCACCTGACGATGGCCGCGTATCCGCAGGCCTTCCACCAGACCGTCGCGGTCGGCGCCCTCGATCGGCTGCTCGCCGGCGGCGTAGACATCGGCGACGATGACGACGTCGGCGTCGTTGAAGCAGGCGCAGAAATCCTCGAACAGGCTGTGCAGGCGGGAATAGCGGTGCGGCTGGACGACGGCGATGGTGCGTCCGGTCCCGGCGGTGCGGGCCGCCTTCAGGACCGCCGTGATCTCGACCGGGTGGTGGCCGTAGTCGTCGATCACGGTGACGCCGTTGCTTTCGCCCGTCTTGGTGAAGCGGCGCTTGACCCCGGAGAAGCGGGCGAAGCTGGCGCGGATCTTCTCGCCCTCGATGCCCATTTCGTTGCCGACGGCGATGGCGGCCAGACTGTTCTGGACGTTGTGCAGGCCGAACATCGGCAAGTGGATGTTCTCGATCACGCGCGGCTCGCCGGCGACGCGGTCGCTGAGCGCCACGTTGAAGTGGGCGCCGTCGGTGCCGGTGACCACGTCGACGGCGCGGACATCGGCCTGCGGGCTGAAGCCGTAAGTCACGATGCGGCGGTCGGCGACGCGCGGGATCATCGCCTGCACTTCGGGATGGTC
Organism: Skermanella sp.; assembly: GCF_059503625.1. Lineage (NCBI taxonomy): Bacteria > Pseudomonadati > Pseudomonadota > Alphaproteobacteria > Rhodospirillales > Azospirillaceae > Skermanella > Skermanella sp. The sequence goes on along the minus strand of NZ_JCACHA010000929.1, from coordinate 3,058 downwards.
GATGCAGAGTGCGGCGAAGCCGTAGAACGGGATGTTCTGGACGAAGCTTTCGAACGCCGCCTTGACGCCGTCGAAGGTGCCGTAGTGGTCCAGGTGTTCAGGGTCGATGTTGGTGACGACGGTAATCAGCGCCGGCAGCTTCGTGAAGGTGCCGTCGCTCTCGTCCGCCTCGACCACCATCCAGTCGCCGGAGCCGAGCCGGGTGTTGGTGCCGTAGGCGTTGATGATGCCGCCGTTGATGACCGTCGGGTCCAGCCCGGCGCCTTCCAGCAGGGTGCCGACCATGCTGGTGGTCGTGGTCTTGCCATGGGTGCCGCCGATCGCGATCGACCACTTCAGGCGCATCAGCTCGCCCAGCATCTCGGCCCGGCGGACGACCGGTATAAGCGCCAAACGGGCGGCGACGACTTCCGGGTTGTCCTTCTTCACGGCTGACGAGATCACGACGACGGAGGCGTCGGCGAGGTTTTCGCCGCGATGGCCGATCTCGACCGGGATGCCGAGTGCGCGCAGGCGCTTGACGTTGGCGCTGTCGGCGATGTCGGAGCCGCGCACGGAGTAGCCGAGGTTCCGCAGGACCTCGGCGATGCCGCTCATGCCGATCCCGCCGATACCGACGAAGTGGATCGTCCCGATGGACAGGGGCAGGGCTCTCATTTTATTCGGCGGCCTCGGTTGAGTAATGATCGGCGCCGGCCCTCGGCCGGTCGCTGTGGGGGGCGCTGGGGTGAGTCAGGGGTGCGCTTTTTCCGGTGGCGAGAACGATGTCGGCCAGACGCGACGCGGCGTCGGTGGCGCCTCGGGCACGGGCGGCTTCGGCCGCCTTGGTCAGCGTCGCGGGCAGCTCGAGCAGCGCCGTCAGGCGGTCGGCCAGCGAGCGGGCGGTGAAGGCGGTCTGCGGCATCAGCCACGCGCCGCCGGCATCGGCGACGGCCTGGGCGTTGGCGGTCTGGTGATCGTCCATGGCAAAGGGATAGGGAACCAGCAGGGCAGGACGCCCGACGGCGGCCAGTTCGGCGACGGTGGAAGCGCCGGAGCGGCAGATCGCGAGGTGGCAGGCGGCCAGACGTTCCGGGACGTCGCGGAAGAACGTGGACAGCTCGGCCTCGACGCCGGCCTTGGCGAAGGCGGCCCTGGCCGCTTCCAGATCCTCGGGGCGGCACTGCTGGGCGATCCTGATCCGGCGCTTGAGGGCGTCGGGGAGGAGCCCCAGAGCTTCGGGCACGATCTCGCTGAAGATGCGGGCGCCCTGACTGCCGCCGACCACCAGCAGGTGGACCTCGCCGCCGTCGTCCAGCGGCGGATAAGGCAGATCGCGGACGGCGGTGACGTTGGGGCGGACCGGATTGCCGGTGAAGACCAGCTTGCCGGCGTCCGCCGGCTTGACCGCCGAGACGGCCGCGAAGGAGGTCGCGATCCGGACTGCGCCGGGGGTGGCCAGCCGATTGGCGCGGCCCAGCACGGCGTTCTGTTCATGCAGGACGGTCGGCACGCGGGCGCGCTGCGCCAGCAGCACCGTCGGGACGGAAGGATAGCCGCCGAAGCCGACGACGGCGGCGGGCTTGAGGCGGGACATCAGCCGGCGGGCCTGGAAGGCGCCGAGCGTCAGCTCGAACATGCCCCGGACCTTGCCCATGATGCCGCTGCCGAAGCTGGAGGCGCGGATGCGATGGACTTCCACTTCCGGCAGGGCGTCGCCGAAGGCCTTGCCGCGCCGGTCGGTCACCAGCACGACGCGCTGGCCGCGCGCCAGAAGCTCACGCGCCAGCGCTTCCGCGGGGAACATGTGCCCGCCGGTGCCGCCGGCCGCCAGGACTACCGGAGCCAGGATTGCTGGTGATGACTGGGTAGCGTCGGTCATTTGCCGTCTCCCCCGCCGAAGCGCTTGCGCGTCAGGGCCAGCACCATGCCCATGCCGAAGCCCAGCGCCAGCAGCGACGAACCGCCATAGCTGATGAAGGGCAGGGTCATGCCCTTGGTCGGCATCAGGTGCAGGCTGGACGCCATGTTGATCCAGGCCTGGAGACCGAACTGCGTCAGCAGGCCGGTGACGGCCAGCACGACGAAGAGGTTGTCGTCGCGCATCACGCGCATGAAGCCGCGGATGACGATGAAGGCGAACAGGGAGATCAGGACGAGGCACCAGAACAGTCCCAGCTCCTCCCCCGCCACCGCGAAGATGAAGTCGGCATGGGCGTCGGGCAGCATCATCTTGATGCTGCCCTGGCCCCGACCGGTGCCGAAGGCGCCGCCGTTCTGGAAGGCCTCCAGCGAGCGGGTGACCTGATAGTTGTCGCCGGCCGCCGGGTCGAGGAACCGGTTGACGCGGCTCGCCACGTGCGGGAAGAACATGTAGGCCCCTATCAGGCCGACGATGCCGAGCGCCCCCAGGATCGCCACCAGGATGATCGGCAGGCCCGCCAGGAAGAACTGGCCGAACCACACGACCGAGACGACGAAGGTCATGCCGAAGTCCGGCTGCATCATCAGCAGGCCGACGACCATCAGGTAGAGCATGATCGAGATGACGGCGCCGGGGAACCGGTCGCTGGTGCGGCCATGGGCGAACAGCCAGGCGGCGACCACGGCGAAGGCCGGCTTGACGAACTCCGACGGCTGGATCGACAGGCCCGGCACATGGATCCAGCGGCGCGCGCCCTTGATCTCGAACCCGATGACCATGGTCAGCGCCAGCAGGATCGTGAAGACGATGAAGGCGACGATGGCGGTGCGCCGGACGCCGCGCGGGCTGAGCAGCGATACGCCGACCATCAGCAGGCAGGCCGGCACCAGCGTCAGGATGTGGCGCTGGACGAAGTGGAAGTTGTCCAGTCCGATCCGCTCGGCGACGGCCGGGCTCGCCGCCTGGACCAGCACGATGCCGAGACCCATCAGGACCGCCAGCACGGCCAGCGTCCAGCGGTCGACCGTCCACCACCACTTGCCGAATATGGAATGGTCGGTCCGGGCGAAAGCGGTCATGGCGCGACTTCCTTTTCCGCGGGAGCGGACCGGTCGATGGAGGCGTGGACCAGCGATGCGAAAACTTCGCCTCGGT
>NZ_JCACHA010000928.1:0-7255 GCF_059503625.1 Skermanella sp. | reverse complement strand
GGGTGGTCAGCGCGTTCCGGACGACGCTCGGGTTGCCCGGGCGGCTCGGCGTCCGAATCCAGCCGAACCATCCCTACGACGACGCCAAGGGCATCGCGGCGTCTCTGCTGGACGGCCTGCTCTATGGCTGCGGCGACGCCGTGATCGGCATCAATCCCGCCAGCGACAGCATCCCGACGACGATCCGGCTGCTCGACATGCTGGAGGAGTTCCGCACCCGCTACGATATCCCCGTGCAGTCCTGCATCCTGGCCCATGTCACCAACACGATGGAGGCGATCCGGCGCGGCGCTCCGGTCGATCTCACCTTCCAGTCCGTCGCCGGGACCGAGGCCGCCAACCGCAGCTTCGGCATCGACCTGGAAATGCTGGCGGAAGCGCACGCCGCCACGCTGGCGCTGAAGCGCGGCAATGTGGGCGACAACTGCATGTATTTCGAGACCGGCCAGGGCAGCGCTTTGTCGGCGGACGCCCATCACGGCGTCGATCAGCAGACGATCGAGGCACGGGCCTATGCGGTGGCTCGGCAATTCAAGCCGCTGCTGGTCAATACCGTCGTCGGCTTCATCGGGCCGGAATACCTGTATAACGGCAAGCAGATCCTGCGCGCCGGGCTTGAGGACCACTTCTGCGGCAAGCTGCTCGGCCTGCCGATGGGGGTGGATGTCTGCTACACCAACCATGCCGAAGCCGACCAGGACGACATGGACACCCTGCTGACCCTGCTTGGAGTCGCGGGGGTGAACTTCGTGATGGGAGTGCCCGGCGCCGACGACATCATGCTGAACTACCAGAGCACGTCATATCACGACGCACTCTACATCCGGAGCGTGCTGGGCTTGCGCCCGGCGCCGGAGTTCGAGCAGTGGCTGCACAAGATGTCGATCCTCGACGAAGGCGGAAGGGTCCGTCCGGCCCTGGAGAATGCCGGAGGGGCCGCCACCCTGCTGACCTATGCGGAGGGCGCGCATCATGGCTGACGACCTGGAAACCAAAGCGCCGTCCGATCCGTGGCGGAGCTTGCGCCGCCACACAGCCGCCCGGATAGCGCTGGGCCGAAGCGGCGACGCCCTGCCGACCCGGCATCTGCTGGACTTTCAGCTGGCCCACGCGCGGGCGCGGGATGCCGTCCACCTGGACTTCGACTCCGCCGCGATGGCGGCCAGCCTGCCCGGCATGGCTTGCGTGACGGTCCGGAGCGCCGCCCCGGACCGCGCGACCTACCTGCAATATCCCGACCTCGGCCGGCGGCTGAACCCGGACGACCTGCCCCTGCTGCGCAAGGGCGATTACGACGCCGTGTTCGTGCTGGCCGACGGCTTGTCGGCGCGGGCGGTCCACGACCATGCGGCCGCCCTGCTGACCGCCACGGTCGAGTTGCTGCCGGGCTGGAAGATCGCCCCCATCGTGCTGGCGCATCAGGCGCGGGTGGCGCTGGGGGACGGGATCGCATCGGCGCTGGGAGCCGCCCTGGCCGTCATGCTGATCGGCGAGCGGCCGGGCCTGAGTGCGGCAGACAGCCTGGGCGCCTACCTGACCTTCGGTCCGCGTCCGGGCCTTCAGAACGCCGACCGCAACTGCATCTCAAACATCCGGCCGGACGGGCTGGCGATCCCGCTCGCCGCGCGCAAGCTGGCTTTCCTGATGGCGGAGGCACGGAGGCTGAAGCTGTCCGGCGTCGACCTGAAAGACGACGTGCCGACGGAATTGCTGGGACCGGAGCCGGTGAAAGCCATGCCGGAAAATGCCGTCATCCGGGACGAATCATGATTAACTTGGCGTAAAGCATATTGTCGCTACAGTGGCGGCTCCCGGCCCCACGGCGGCAGATGTAATAAAGCAAGTGCTGGTCAATTCGCCTCCCCTGCATGACATCATGATTGAACTGGCGCAGCATACCGGGCTCTTTGCTCTGCTGGTGCTTGCCTTTTCCCAGATCATCCATGCTTCCCATCTTTACCGGAGCCGGTGGCGGTCGGTGCTTATGGGGACTGTTTTCGGCATGTTCTCGGTTGCCTGCATGATGATCCCCATCAGCGTCGGCGGCCTGATCCTCGACGGCCGCAACGTCATGATGGCCCTTTCCGGCCTGCTGGGCGGCCCCGTTTCCGCCGCCGTATCGGCCGTTCCTGCATTGGCCTACAGGATCTCGATCGGGGGACCGGCGGTGCTGGCGGGCTGCGGATCGATCCTGTTGAGCGCCGCGCTGGGCACGCTGGTCTGGTGGCAGGCGTCACGCTCTGGCCGGCGGTCCTGCTTCCGCGACTTGGTCCTGCTCGGCGCCCTGGCGGGAGGCCTCGGCCAATTGCCGATCTTCCTGCTGCCGACGCGGGAGATCGCCTGGCACTTCGTCACGGTCGCGGCCCTGCCGCTGGCCGTGTCCACGGCGGGCGGCATCATCCTGCTTGGCTCGCTTCTGCTGATCGAGTTGAGGCGGCTGGTCGAGGAAGACAAGCTCCGCCTGCTGGCGGGCCATACGACGGACATCATCGTGCGCTCGACCCTGTCGGGCCAGCAGCTTTACGTATCCCCCGCGTGCCGGGAGATCCTGGGCTTCGACGCGGACGAACTGGTCGGCACGTCGTTGACCGCGGTCATCCACCCGGACGACATAGCTACGGTACAGGACGTCATGCAGTCCCTGACACCGGAACATCCGCGCCAGATGTTCACCTGCCGGTCCAGGCGGGCCAACGGCAGCTATGTCTGGCTCGAGGTGACGCTGCGGCTGGTGCCGGCGACCTCATCCGATACCCTTTACAACGGGCCGGCGGAAATCGTCAGCGTCGCCCGCGACATCAGCAAGCGGAAGGCGGTGGAGGCGCAGCTCGCCGCGGCCAAGGCGCAAGCGGAGGCGGCGAGCCGGGCGAAGTCGGGTTTCCTGGCCAACATGAGCCACGAATTGCGGACCCCGCTGAACGCCATCATCGGCTTCGCCGAGTTGATCCGGACCGAAACCATGGGTCCCGTCGGCAACCGGACATACTGCGATTACGCCAAGGACATCCACGACAGCGGACACCACCTGCTGAGCCTGATCAACGACGTGCTAGACCTTTCCAAGATCGAGGCCGACCGCATGGTGCTGGACGAAGAGACGGTCGATCTGAACGCCGTGGTCGCCACCTGCATCCGCATGTCGCGGACCCAGGCGACGCGGGGCGGCGTTTCACTGGTGGCGGATATCGATCCCGATGCCGCCCTGGTGCGCGGCGAGCAACGCCGGCTGATGCAGGTGGTCCTCAACCTGATCTCGAACGCGGTCAAGTACACCAGGCAAGGCGGCTCGGTAACCATCGCGACGCGGATGAACGTCGGCGGCGGCTTGGAACTGAGCGTCCGGGACACCGGCTGCGGCATCGCCGAACGCGATCTGGCCGTCGTCATGCAGCCGTTCGGGCAGATCGACAACCCCTATAACCGGATCAACCAGGGTACGGGGCTGGGACTGCCCCTGGCCCGCCGGCTGGTCGAACTGCATGACGGCGTCCTGCTGCTGGAAAGCAAGGTCGGGGTCGGCACCACGGCGACAGTCAAGCTTCCGGCGGACCGGGTGATCGACACGGTCGCCCTGGGTTCGATCGCCTGAGCACTGCCGCCTGAGCCATAGGCCTTAGGATTGGCCGTCCAGGAAACCCAGCACGATATCGACGAAGCGGTCCGGCTGTTCGGCGTGGAGCCAGTGGCCGGCGCCCTTGATGGTTTCGATCCGCGCGTTCGGGAACAGGCGATGGATCTCGCCGTGGTGGCTCGCCCGGACATAGTCCGACCGCTCGCCGGCCACGAACAGCGTCGGCTTGTCGAACCGGCCGTTAGCGAAGTCGGCTGTCGGGAAACCGGTGATCTCGTCCATCCGGTCCGCCAGCGCCGACAGATTGATCCGCCAGGAGAAGACGCCGTTCTCGGCGACGAGGTTCTGGAGCAGGAAGCTGCGGATCGGCGCTTCGGGGACGGCGGCGGCCAGTTGGGCATCGACCTCGCCGCGCCGGGTCACGGTGGACAGGTCGACCGCCCGCATCGCGTCGACATAGGAGATCATCGTGTGCCGGTACGCGACCGGTGCGATATCGGCGACGATCAGCTTTTCCACCAGTTCGGGGTGCAGCAGGGCCAGTACCATGGCAGCCTTGCCGCCCATGCTGTGGCCGAGCACGGATGCCTGCCCCAGGCCGTTGTCCTCGATATAGCTCCCGATGTCGTCGGCCATGCCGGCATATGACATGTCGTCGGACCAGGGCGAAGCACCGTGGTTGCGCATATCCAGTGCGTGGACATGATATTGGGCGCCCAGCCGCTTGGCGACCGTATTCCAGTTGCGAGCCGATCCGAACAGCCCGTGCAGGACCACCAGATGCTTGCCCTCCCCGGTCTCGAAACCAGTCAGCTTGATGCTCATCGATCAAATCCCTTGTTTATGCCGGTGCCTGCCCCCACTAAATTGGCGCGCAGCAGGGAAACCCGAAATGCCAATGATCCGTATAACCAATCGTCTCGCCATCGACGAGCGTGAGATCGAAGAAACGTTCCAGCGCGCCAGCGGTCCAGGCGGGCAGAACGTCAACAAGGTCGAAACCGCCGTACAGATCCGCTTCGACGCCAGGAACTCCCCCTCGCTGGACGACGAGACGCGCACCCGGCTCACGACCCTAGCCGGCAGCCGGATGACCAACGACGGAGTCCTGGTCATAACAGCCCAGCGTTTCCGAAGCCAGGAACGCAACCGCGAAGACGCGCTGGAGCGGCTGATCGAGCTGCTGCGCGAAGCGACGATCCGCCCCCGCACCCGCCGCCCGACCCGCCCGACGCTGGGATCGAAGAAGCGCCGCCTGGATTCGAAGTCCCAGCGCAGCCAGACCAAGCAGATGCGCGGGCGGCCGACATCGGATTGAGGCCGGGCGCTTACTCAACCAGCAGCCGGCGCCACCTCGGCCTTCGGCGATTGGCGGCGCATCAGCCACAGCAGCAGAAGCAGTCCCGGCAGCGCCGCCGAGGTCGAGAGCAGGTAGTAGGACGCCCAGTCCATCCTGTCCGCCAGCCAGCCGCTCGACGCCGCCAGGAAGTCGCGTCCCACGGCGGAGAAGGACGACAGAAGGGCATACTGGGTGGCGGTATAGGCGACGTTGCACAGGCTGGACAGATAGGCGACGAAGGCCCCCGTCCCCATGCCGCCGGTGACGTTCTCGACCGCGATGACGACCGTCAGCATCCCGATGTCGTGGCCGGAACGGGCCAGCAGGACGAACATCAGGTTAGACACCATCTGGAGCACGCCGCAGACCAGCAGGCTGCGCATCACGCCGAACCGGCTGACCACGACGCCGCCCAGCAGCCCGCCAATTATGGAGGCGCCGAGACCGAAGGCCTTGGTGACGTTGGCGATCTCGATCTTGCTGAATCCCAGTTCCAGGTAGAACGGCGTCGCCATCGCCCCGGCATAGACGTCGCCCAGCTTGTAGATCGCGATGAACAGCAGGATCGCGACCCAGGCGCGCCGGGTCATGAAATCGGCGAAGGGAGCGACGACGGCGCCGAACAGCCACGCCAGCAGTTCGGCCCGCCAGCCGGCCAGACCGGGCCGATGCTCCAGGAAGGCCGCCACGTCGGCCTCCCGCCGCGCCGATTCGGGCGAGACGCGGATCTCCGGCTCCCGGTTCAGCAGCATGGTGACCAGTCCGACGCCGACCAGAGCCGCCATGATCGTGTAGACCAGCGACCACGGCAGGACGCTCGCCAGATACAGCGCCCCGGCCCCCGAGGTCAGCATGCCGATGCGGTAGCCCAGCACGACGGCCGCGGCGCCTGCGCCGTACTGGCGCTCGTCCAGGATCTCGACCCGCCACGCGTCCAGCACGATGTCCTGGCTGGCCGAGAAGAACGAGACGACCAGCGCCAGCAGCGCCATCCGCCACAGATCGACGGCAGGGTCGGTCGAGCCGAGGCCGAGCAGCGCCAGCATCAGGCCCAACTGGGTCAGAACCGCCCAGCCGCGCCGGCGGCCGAGCAGCCGGGTCAGGACCGGCAGGCGCAGGCGGTCGATCAGGGGCGCCCAGGCAAATTTCAGCGTATAGGGCAGCCCCACCAGGGCGAACATCCCGATCGCGGTCTTGGCGATCCCGCCCTCGACCAGCCAGACGCTGAGCGTGGCGCCGGTCAGCGCCAGCGGCAGGCCGCTGGAGAAGCCCAGGAACAGGATCGCGACGATCCGGCGGTCGAGATAGACCGAAGCCGCCTTGGCCCATGAAGACGAAGCCTGGGAGGACGATGACACTAGGCTGGAAACTCCACAGGGACAGGGGGCGGAATACAGGGCGCGCTACTGCGACCCGTATAATGCAATCATGGTTAACAAGACCCGAAAACGGCCATGCGCTCAGCCGGCTTCCGCCTGCTGCTTGCGGTCGCGCAGGTGTTCGGCAAAGGCCTGGATGGTCTCCACGCCGCTTTCCCGTTCCGGCTGGCCGGCCCGCCACTGGCGGTATTCATCGGCGGAAGCGGTTACCTTGGACACCGGAATGCCCCGTACCCTTGCTTCCTCGACGATCTCGTCCATGACGGCGCGGTGATGCTGGAAGTCGTCTTCGTCCATCTCGTCGCCCAGGACGCCGCGGAAGTCTTCCAGCGTCTCGAAATCCAGCAGCGACAGTTGGGTGATCTCGCCGTTGTTGACCCGTTCGATGAAGTCCTCGACCGGATCGATTGCCCCGTCGTCCTCGACGCCGCCGTTCCCGGCGCCACCCGTGCCGGCATCCGGTTTCACGCCACGGCTGGCTACCGCTTCCTCCGGGTTCTCCATAAGGTCATCGGTTATCTCGAATTCATACTCGACGGCTTCGGCCGCACCCTCGATCAGGCTGAACAGGACACGGCCCTGGGCGCGCTTGGGCGTCAGCCACACCAGATCGGTCAGGAAACCGCCGACGGACAGCTCGATCACCGGCTCCCGCTTGTCGCCTGGCGGGGCGACCGCCATGAAGAAGGGCGGATCGCCCAGATGGACGACGGCCAGATCGTGTTCGACCTTGATCTCATCGGGCTTCAGACCGATACCGACTCCAACGACATAGGTGCGGCGTTTCACCGTCATCGTTCGATCCCTTTCTATTTGCCGTCGCGGTTGTCCAGGGTGTTTAGCATGGCGGTAGACGATGAAACCATGGAGCCTTTGCCGTGACCGAGCAATTTCGACCCGTCACTCTAGCCGTGGCGCCCAACGGCGCCCGGCTGACCAAGGCCGACCATCCGAACCTGCCGATGA
>NZ_JCACHA010000927.1:0-7270 GCF_059503625.1 Skermanella sp. | reverse complement strand
CCATAAAAAAATTATGGTATTAGCGTATATCCCCCAATCTGGCCAGGAGGACCGCGATGCGTCCGATCGAATTCAAGATACCCGATGGCCGGATGGCGTTCGGCGATGTCCCCGAACATATCGACGTCCGGCTACAGGAGGCAGTCAAGGCCAGGCTCGCCGGCGATCTCGCCAAGGCCGAACGGATGCTGTGGGAAGCCCATAACCTGGGGCCGCGAGTCCTGCCGGTGCTCTATGCACTCTATAAGTTCTACTTCAACCAGCGCCGGCTGGACGAGGCCGAACGGGTCGCCTTGATCGGCCTGGACGCGGCGTCGCGCCAGGGCTGCTTTCCGGCGGACTGGCGCCGGCTGGCGCCGAGCAATGCCGACTGGAGCGCCGTGATCGGTCCGGCGCACTTCTACCTCTTCACGCTGAAGGCGCTGACCTTCATCACGCTGCGGACCGGCCGGGTCGATGAGGCGCTGAAAATGCTGGCGAAGCTGCGCGAGCTGGATCCGGCCGATACGGTGGGCTACGGCGTCATCGCTGCATTGGCGGAGCGCGTCGCGGAGCCGGAGTGAAGGGTGTCCGCTGTGGCCGGTGTCCGGTCCTGAAGGCATTGCAGAGATCTGGCCGAATGGCGCCGGTGCTCATCGGACATGGAATCGAAGGCAGTCTTCTCACGAAGAAAATGTGACCTGGGCGATTCGAAAACGGGTGGGCCGGGACGTTGATCGTTGCCCATCGAAGGAATCGGTGCTATGCAGGACTGATGCTGCATCGCATTACGCCGCCCTGATCCTTACGATCATTTAAGCCGTTTTGCCCCGGCGCCCGCTTCGACGCAGGCAGCCGCAGCTGGTCTTACGCCTTCCTCTGCTTTTCATGCCGCTTGGCTTTGCGCCAGGAATACGGCTTTTCAATCTTGTTCAGGTTCCCATGAAGTTCGATATCGTGAAGCTCCGCTCGGAGTGGTTCGGCAACATACGGGGAGACGTTCTCGCCGGCGTCGTCGTCGCTCTTGCTCTTATCCCGGAAGCGATCGCCTTCTCGATCATTGCCGGCGTCGATCCGAAAGTCGGGCTTTACGCGTCGTTCGTGATCGCGGTCACCATCGCCATCGTCGGCGGCCGGCCGGGCATGATCTCCGCCGCGACCGGCGCCATGGCCCTGCTGATGATCGATCTGGTCAAGGATCATGGCCTCGACTACCTTTTCGCCGCCACGCTGCTGACGGGCGCCTTGCAGATCGTGGCCGGCCTGCTGAAGCTGAGCCGCTACATGCGTTTCGTTTCCCGGTCGGTCATGACGGGTTTCGTGAACGCGCTGGCGATCCTGATCTTCATGGCCCAGCTTCCGGAATTCCACGGGGCTAACTGGCAGATGTACGCCATCGTGGCCGCCGGTCTGGGGATCATCTATCTGCTGCCGCTGGTCACGACGGCGGTGCCGTCTCCGCTGGTGGCGATCGTGGTGCTGACCGCCGTCGCCATCCTGACCGGGGCAGACGTGCGAACGGTCGGCGACATGGGCGAACTGCCGAGTGCATTCCCCACCTTCCTGATCCCCAACGTGCCTTTGAACCTGGAAACCCTCGGCATCATTCTGCCCGTGGCGATCACCATGACCGTGGTGGGGCTGCTGGAATCACTGCTGACGGCATCGATCGTCGACGACCTGACCGACACCCGGAGCGACAAGAATACGGAAACCCGCGGCCAAGGCATCGCGAACATCGCGTCAGGCCTGTTCGGCGGCATGGCGGGATGCGCGATGATCGGCCAGTCCGTCATCAACGTGAAGTCGGGCGGACGGGGCAGGCTGTCGGCCTTCACCGCCGGCACGGTCCTGCTGTTCCTGATCCTGGTGCTTCAGGATTGGGTGGTGCAGATCCCCATGGCGGTCCTGGTGGCCGTGATGATCATGGTTTCAATCGGCACCTTCAATTGGGGGTCTCTTCGCCAGCTTCGCACCATGCCCGTGAGTTCGTCGATCGTGATGATCGCGACCACGCTCACGGTCGTCTTCACCCACGACCTGTCCAAGGGCGTCCTGGTCGGCGTACTGCTGAGCGCCCTGTTCTTCGCGCGGAAGGTGGCGCATTTCGTCGCCGTCGAAAGCGCCCTGACCGAGGACGGCCGCTGCCGGACCTACATGGTCTATGGACAGCTTTTCTTCGCTTCGGCAGACGCCCTGATCGCGGAGTTCGATTTCCAGGAAAGCCTCGATCGCGTCGAAATCGACCTGACCAGCGCTCACCTGTGGGATTACACAGCGGTCGGAGCAATCGACAAGGTCGTGCTGCGCTTCCGCCGCGAAGGCGCGGACGTCGAGCTGATCGGTCTCAACCAGCCGAGCACCACGCTGCTCGACCGCCTGGGTGTCCACGACAAGCCGGATGCCACCGGTCACCAGGGCGGCCACTGATCCGATGCCGGAGAAACAAAGCCAAGGAGCGAAGCCGATGAAACGCGTACTCGTCTGCCTGGATGGCTCGGTCTACGCCCGCAGCGTCTGTGACCACGCCGCCTGGATCGCCGGCCGGCTGGAGGCGTCCGCCGAGCTGCTGCACGTCGTCGATATCCGGAGCGGCGTGCCGGAAAAGCGTCAGGACCTCAGCGGCAATATCGGGATCGATACCCTGGACCATCTGATGAGCGAGATGGTGGATCAGGACCATGCCCGCTCCCGGACGGCCCAGCAAGCCGGCCGCCATCTGCTCGACAGCGGCCGTGCGATCCTGAAGGAAGCAGGGATCGACGACACGTCGGCCACCTTGCGCAATGGCGCCGTGGTGGATGCCGTCCACGACCTGTCGGTCAGGGCCGACCTCATCGTGCTGGGCAAGCGCGGCGAAGGCGCCGACTTCGCGCTGGGCCATCTCGGTTCCAACCTGGAACGCGTAGTCCGCGCCATCGACCGCCCTTGCCTGGTGGCGGCGCGCAGCTTCAAGCCGATCGAACGCATCCTGATCGCCTTTGACGGCGGCAAGAGCGCCCGCCGCGCCGTCGGCTACCTCGCGAGTTCCCCCGCCTTCAAGGATCTGGAAATCCGCCTCATCCTCGCGTCGGAGCGACCTGAAGATTCGGCGGTGACCGCGGCGCTGGCCTGGGCGGAAAAGGAACTGGCGACTGCCGGCCTGAAGGCCGACTGCCGCATCGTCGAGGGGGAGGCGGAAGAGGTCATCGCAAACGCGGTGGCGTCCGATGGCATCGATCTTCTGATCATGGGCGCCTATGGACACTCCCGCATCAGAAACCTGATCATCGGCAGCACGACCACCGCCATGATTCGTGACTGCAAGGTCCCCGTGCTCCTGTTTCGGTAAAGTCCTTACCACAGGCGGGAGAGTGTCGCCGGCTGGCGCCGGACTTACTGTTCCGGACCGAAGCAGACCTTATAATCGGCGCAGACGCCGCAGCTTGGCGCCTTGCAGAGGTTCAGGCCCTCGCGGTCGCAGAGCTGCTTGTAGAAGAACTTCTTCCACTTCATGTCGCCGGTGTTCTTCGCGGCCAGCGGCCCGAAATGCCGGGTCAGCAGACCGGAGAGGTCCTTGCGGCTGGTCAGGCCGAGGTCTTGCCAGAGATGGTCGGAAAACAGACAGGCCCGTGCGACGGCGGCAGCCATCCACGCGGTTTCGGGCAGGTCGGCGGTCCGGTGGTCGAGCAATAGCGTACGGAGGTCGTCCACTTCCTCCGCCAGGACCAGGTCGGAGACACCCTTGCCGACCCGCCGTCCGCGCCGCGCCGTGATGTAGCGCGCCGCATCCGGTTCGGCTTCCAGCCCGGCGAAGTGCCGGGCCAGCAGCAGGTCGAGATCGGCGGGGGAGAGCCCGACGGCGTCGTCCAGGGGGTCGGCGCAGCATGTGGCTCGGGCGGAAACGATGCAGGCGAAGACATGGGTGTCGGGATCTGCGGGATCGGTCGCCCCGGCCATCATCGCAGCGTAGAGGGCTGCGGCATCGGCGAGGGAGATCGGTTCCTGCATCTCGACGGTCATGTCACGCAGCCTTGGCGGAGTGGGAGAAACAGTTCTTGCCGCAGACCTTCGAGCAGGACTGGCAGCCGATGCAGTTGTCGCCGTTGGCGATGCTCATCACCTTCTTTTCGGCATCGTCATCCTGGGCGTCCACGATGTCGCCGTCCTCGGTGATGCCGATCATGTTCAGCACCCCCTGCGGGCATACCTTGAAGCAGCGGCCGCAGCCGATGCAGGCTTTCTGGTTCAGGTCTTCCACGAACTTGGGAGTCCACGCCCCGCCACCCTTCGTCTTACCCTGGACAAATTCGCTCATCGTGAACTCTCCTCGTAGTGTCTTGCTTGATAGTAATTTTTAAGAAGTCAGTGACTTGAGTTCGGCGCGCTTCTCGGTGAGAAGCTTGTAGGCGTCGTAGGCTTCCTGCGCGACATCAAGGATCGTCTCCCATTTGATCGGCAATTCTTCCGACAGGTCGTGAAGATCCATCTTCTTCGCGGTCGCCCGCGCGTTCAGCTTCTTAATCTCTTCCTTGAGGGCATCGACGTCGCTCATGCCGCTTTCCTCTCAAAGGTCCGCAACGACGCGATGCTCTTCGATCAGAGCGACGGCCTCGGTGACGAACTTCGTGCCCTCGGTCGCCAGCGCCTCAATCGACGGGAAGCCGTAGCGGTGGATGTCGCGCATATGCTTGCTCAGCACCACCAGACGGCCGGTCAGCAGCACGATGCGGCCGAAGCCTTCATGGCTCATCTTCATCAGCGGGGTGGCCATCAGCTTGGTGCGCTTCTCGATGGTCAGGCCGACCGCCTTGTAGAATTGCTCGATGCGGGTGATCGTATCGGGATCGGGATCGCCGATGATCGGGATCAGCCGGCGCTCTTCCTTGGTCAGGATGAAGGGCCGCAGGAGGACGTCATCGCTCTTGCCTTCCCAGGCGCCATAGGTGTCCTCGGCGCGGATCAGGGAGACGAGGGTCTTCAGGAATTCCTGGTCGAGGACTGCCTGATCGGGAGGGGTTGCGATCGTTTCGGACATGCTGCTCACTTATTCCTCGTCGAAATTACGGGCGACTTCGGCGCCCTTGTTCAGGGCCTTCCGGAGCCAGGGTGGCGGCGAGCCGTTCAGCAGGACGACCAGCTTGTCGAGGACATCGGTGATGACCTCCGGCTGCTCGACCTTCACGGGGTGGATCTTCTTGGCGACGATGCGCGCGGCGGCGGAGGCGCCGATCGCTGCCAGATAGACGATGGCGCAGTCCTCGATCGCGGCGATCTTGGGGACCAGCTTGTCCTCGTTGCCGTCCTCGAACATTTGTCCGTTGAACTGCACCGCTTCCAGCAGCCGGTAGCCGGCCGTGTCGATCTCGTAGATCGCGATGTTCTTGGCCCAGCCGAAATGGGCGTCTACGCGCACCATGTCCTGGGTACAGAAAGCAATCTTCATCGTTCCCTCTCGCTTGGCCGGCCTGATAGGGCCGTCCGGTACTGTCCCGGTCCGGGGGGTGGTGGAGACGAGCCTAAGCCTTCGCATGCGAACCGGCATGGTGCCCCTCCGTCGTGCCTTCCAGACCCCAGTCCTGGATCGAATGTTCGTGATCGTTGGCCAGGAAGATGTTGCCGATCTCGAACAGCAGGTCCCGGGTGCCGCGATACCCCACGACGACGCGATGCCCGGCGCCAAGGCGGTCGAAGGTCGGGAAGCCGGCGCGAACCAGCGGAGCCCCCGACCGGCTGACCGACATGCGGGCATGGCTGTTGGAGACGACGAGATCGGCACCGCGCGACAGCGTCTCGAAATCCTCGTGGTCGCCGACCAGCAGCGACCAGGCTCGGATCTTCTCCAGGATCGCCGACTGCGTCGGAGCGACGGCGGCTGTGACTTCGCAGCCCATCTCCTGAAGGAAACCGCAATAGGCGTAGAGCAGGTCCGGCTCCAGCGCCACCGCGACGCGCTTGCGGCTGAAGTAGAAATGCCCGTCGAGCATGCCATCGACCAGATGCTCGCGCTGGCGCCGGACGCGCGCCGGCACCGGCTGGCCGCTGAGGCCGGACAGGGTCGTGATGAAGGCATCGACCGCTTCCAGCCCGACCAGCCGGTCGAACAGCTTGAACGGGACGCCGGTCTTTGCCTCCAGCGCTTCGGCCGGCTTTCGCATGTGCTCGCCGATCACCAGGGTCAGGACTGCCGTTCCCATGCCCTTGATCTCGGCCGCCGTCACGCCGCCTAACGTGGTCGCCGTGAAATCGTCGGGCTGCCGCCCGCCCAGGGAGGTGGAGAGATCGGGCAGGATCACGGGGGTCAGGCCGAAGCCCTCGATCAGGTCGCGGATTTCCTCGACGTCGCCGGGCGTCAGGTGGCTTCCAGCCAGCACGTTGACCCGGTTGTTCACCTTGATCGATGCCGGCTCGACCATGGCGTCGATCACGGCGGTCACCGTGTTCGCGAAGCCGTCCTCAAGACCGCCGGTGAAATCGGGCGTATTGATGAAGACGACCTCGCAGTTCTTCACGACCTCCGGATACTTCTTGCGGAAGATGTTGAGCGCACCCCGCATATCCTCGCCCTTGGTCTCCGTCAGGCCGGTGCTGCAAACGCCGATGACCTGGGGCTTGTTGCGCTCGTACATGGTCAGTACGGCGGCTTCCAGGTTGTCATGGCCGCCCAGGATGGTCTGCACCTGATCCATGGCCGTGGTCTGGAGCGGGATCGCCTCACGGAAATGCCGCACCATCAGCACCAGCCCGAAGGCGGTGCAGCCCTGGCTGCCGTGGAAGCACGGCATGCAGCTGTCGATCCCGAGCAGCGCCAGGGCGCCGCCCAGCGGCTGGCTCATCTTCAGGGGATTGATCGCGGCGGCCTTGTTGGACTGGTGAGCCTTGAACATCTCGCTTGCCCCCTATTCCGCCGCGGTTTCGGCAAGGGCCGGAGCAGGTGCATCAACCGGCGCATCCCAGGGCGCCGGCAGCCGGACCTGACGCCAGATCGGGTTGCTCAGGGTCTTGTCGATCTCCTCGACCAGGGCCACGATGCCTTCATAGCCGGCAAAGGCGACGTGCCGCTCCTGGTTGACGTCCAGCCACGGAACCTTGGCCTTCAGGGCGATGAACTGGCTGCGTCCGCCCGACAGCATGATGTCGGCCTTGGCGTCGCTCAGCATGGCGGCGATATCGCGGGGCTTGAGGTCTTCCCACATGTGGAACTCCTCGCCCTTGATCTTCTTCAGCCGCTCCTTGTCTTCCTTGGTCGACTTCTTGACGCTGGTGCCGATGATCTCCAGCCCGGCGCCTTCCAGGGCTGTGACCATCGACC
>NZ_JCACHA010000926.1:0-7313 GCF_059503625.1 Skermanella sp. | reverse complement strand
CAAAGGCGGGGGCTGTTTGCACGACGGGGGCAAGCCTGCGGGGGCGCGAGGGCAGCCAAGACGCGGAGGGGACCCGCTCATCCGCCCGCACATGCCATACGCGTCCTGAGCCGGCAGGTTCACCGGCAAGCGGCAGCATCCACTGGAGGGGTGGATGATGGCGACAGAGATGGAAATGGCTGTCGGTGCGGCCGGCTCCTGGCCAGGCCGGACGGATGTCGTATCAGCGCAAACGAAGCTCCGACGTCGCAGGCACACTGACGGATATGCTGCTCGTTTGTATCCATCCGCCGAGGGCCGCCTTCCCGGGCGTGGGTGAACCTGTCTTCTGATCTTATCGACGCTCATAAGGGTGTCGCTAAGGACAGGGCGGGCGTGAGGGATGGAGATCATCAGCGGGGTCGAGCGCCGACGGCAGTGCCGGGTTAAGGACAAGTTGCGGATCGTGGCTGGTGCAGGGCACTGCCCTGCACGAGCGCCCTGGGACACGCTTTGCGGATGTGGCACGTCGGCACGAGGTGAGCCGGAGCGTGTTGTGGATGTCCGTACTCACCCCGGTGATCGTCAATGAAGGCGATCAACTCTTGGACCGGCGGTCGAGCTCCGCCTGCGCGACATACGCCGATGCCTTCCGCAGGACCTCATTGGCCTGACGCAGCTCGCGCATCTCTCTCTCGAGCGACTTGCTCCGTTCCCGCTCGGCACTCGTCGGCCCGGGCCGCTGCCCCCCGTTACGCTCGGCTTGGCGCTCCCAGTTCCGGAGCGCCTCCATCGTGCAGCCTCGCGCCTATCCCCCCCGGGTACCGTCCCCACCACCGCCCGCCATTCCGCAGATACCAAATTCAAAATCGGATTTGGCTGGACCAGAGGATTACGCCCCTGCAGAAAACCGATTTCCCGCAGCCTTTTACTGCTATTTCAGGACGAAATTAGGAAACAGGTGACACAACTCTTGGTCAGTTACCTGCTCGGAGCCCTCGAAAGCCTCGAGCGCACGAGCAAGATCGCTAGCCCGCAAACGCTCGGTGGCATCTACCCCAGCGGCGGCAAGACGCATCAACTCCAGCACACGAGCGCGTGGCGACATGCGAAGGAGGCGTTGGGTAATCTCTTGGCTGACAGCACCATGCTGCGCCGCCAGATCGTCCATGGCATCGACTGGTAACCAGCCGGATCCGGGTAGTGGGTCGGTGTTTGACATGGTCCACCTCGTATTGAGCGAAGCCGGTTCCGCTGCCTTGTGTGAGCCGAAAGCCTCGTGGTGGAAGCATCTGCTATCCTCTGCTTCCGCCATCTCTGCCATAGAGCCCGCGCCGGCCGGGCCACCCAGCAGTCCGGGATCACCGAGTTGTTGGTTGGCTTTTGCGCCCGCGGATCCGGTTCTTGTTCCAGGCGCGATACAGGATGGTTCCCAGGCTTGTTCCTGTTTGGAGTGGTCATAGGATTTGGCTGTCTGATTGCGTCCGATTCTCCAGCGCGGGATGGTGAAGCAACGCTGAATCCAGCAAATTAGCTCCATAAGCTGATCCCTGGCAGCGGCCACATCGTCTCCACAAATCACGGGTGTTTCGGGTCTGCGTTCCTTTATCGGAAAGATGGAAAGAGGTTATTTTGACGGACGCCAGTAGCGATGCCTGAAGCCGCATCTGCCGCCCGAGAAGCCCCACACGAGGCGACCGAACGAGTTCTGCTGCGGCCTTGCGGTGCCGCATCGACCGGTTAGAAGCTGTAGTGTGGCAAGGTGGCGGCGAGTCTCGTTGCGAGAGACTACCCAGGCAACAAGTTCTCTGACATGAGAGGATCCTCGCGCCCAGTTCAGACGTGGACGCTACCATGTGCCAACTCGCCGGACTTCTCGCGCGGGCGGAAGGTGGCGTAACCGAGCCAGCAGTAGAATGCGCCCACCGCGATAAGCACGACCCAGCCCGGAACAGGGCCGAGCGCCAGATTCTGGATCATGCCCGGCACGGGCTTCGCCGGATCGACTGCAACCTTGTCCTGCAGCAGCCAAGATGAGGAAATTTTCAGAATCCAGGCCGCCAGCAGCACGAGGAACATCCAGAAGTAGTTCCGCCGGAGCCTCCGCGACATCGCCGTTCTCAGCGGCATAAGGAACTGAGGCTCCCGCAGGTCGTCGCTCAGGTACCTCGCCCAGTCTTCCTCCACGCCCACGCGAGGGGCGAAGACCTGCGCGTAGTAGTTCCGCTCGAGCCGTCGTACTCGCGTCCTGTAGACATCGAAGAACCGGTAGCGCCGCGCCTCGATTGAGAGCATCAGGAAAACCAGCACCATGGCGAAGAGAAGGACACCATGGTGGGCGCTGGGTGTCGACAGCGAGACGGAGAGCATTCCTGCCGCCACCGTGATGGCCCAGTTCGTCGTCAGGTCGATTCGGTCCCTCCACCCCGACATCCGTGCGATCTCCGCCCGATGAAAATGGGCGAGGACTGTGATGGTCTCGCTAGAGGTGGCGGGAAGCGGCAGGCTGGCGGGGCGCCCGGCTCCCTCACTGCCCTGCTGCTTTCCTCGAACGGCGTCCATGACGGTCTCCCGGGTGAGTGGCGAGGGTAACGGGACTACCAGCCCTGGTAACAGCCTCCAGCCCCGCGCCGATGCGTCGAACCCGTGTGCGGGCGGCATGGCGCGCCCGAGGCCCCCTGATGGGCACGATAGCTCAATGCGCGGCGAGGTTCCGCTGCAGCCGCGTGATGGCGCCGGGCAGGCCGCGCACCCTTAGCACCCGGCCGGTCTCGTCGTACGCCTCGGACAGAACCCGGGCGCTTTCATATACCTCGCCGATAAGGCCCTGCTTCGCATAGGGCAGCACCAGCACATCCTCGACCATCGCAGCCTCGAAAAACCCTACGATGGTGTTCCGCAGGGCGCTCACATCCGTGGGCACCTGGGCGGAGAGCAGGATCGCGTCGGGATGCTTCTCAAGGAGGGCGGCGCGCCCGGCGGCATCCACCCGGTCCATCTTGTTCAGCACCAGGCGGGACGGCACCGCATCCGCGCCGATCTCACGCAGCACGCTGCGGGACACCTCCAGCTGCGCCTCGTAGGTCGGGTCAGACGCATCGACCACGAACAGCAGCAGCGAAGCCTCAAGCGCCTCCGCCAGGGTGGAGCGGAACGAAGCGACCAAGTCGTGTGGCAGCTGCTTGATGAAGCCGACCGTGTCCGAAACGAGTATGCGGGGCCGGGTCTCCGGCTGCAGGACACGGACAGTGGTGTCGAGGGTGGCGAACAGCTTGTCCTCCACCAGCACCTGGCTGCCGGTGAGGGCCCGCATCAGGGACGACTTGCCCGCATTGGTGTAGCCGACCAGCGCCACCCGCAGCTGGTCCCGCCGGGCGGAGCGGCGCTGGTCGCTGTCGCGCTGCACCGCTTCCAGTTGCTCCCTCAGCTCCGAAATCCGGTCGCGGATCTTGCGCCGGTCGAGATCGAGGGTGGTTTCGCCCGCGCCTGGCCCTTGCTGCCGCCCACCACCTCCCGCGGATTCCCTCAGGCGGGGGGCAACATACTTCAGACGAGCCATCTCCACCTGCAGCTTTGCCTCGCGGGTGTTGGCGTGGCGGTGGAAGATCTCGACGATGACGCCGGTTCGGTCCAGCACCCGGGCACCGGTGGCGCGCTCCAGATTGCGGATCTGGCTGGGCGAGAGCTCGTGGTCGACGATAACGAACTCGGCCTTGCGGGCAGCGTCGGGATTGGGCTCTGCCGGGTCGGCAGCCTCCGCGGCACCCTCGAACCGCTGCCGTGCCTTGGAACGCGGGGGCGGCGCCATCGAGCCGACCAGGCCGGAGCCGCCGGTCAGCGCCGCCAGTTCCGCCAGCTTGCCGCTGCCCAGCAGCGATCCGGCGCCGGTGCCCTCGCGCCGCTGCGACACCATGCCGGCCACCTCGTAACCCAGCGTCTTCACCAGGCGTCCGAGTTCCTCAAGGCTGGCTTGGTGCGCGACGTCTTCGACCTCCGGCGTCTGGATGCCAACCAGGACGGCGAGCGGGATGGGGGGCTTGGTTTCCATGGCAGGGAAATAGCACGGATCGGGCTGAACCTTGGAGCGCTCCTCGCTTGGCAGCGGGAGCAGCACCGGCCGGCGCGGATCGCCGTCGTGCGCTGGGCCAGTGGCAAGTCAGCGGTCCAAACGAGAGCGAGCTCGGCTACTCCGCATTCCATGGCGATGATCTGCTTGCCCGAGCCAGCGCAGATGAGGGTTTCAAAGCTGGCGAGGCGGCAGGCTTCGAGGCGGGACATGGAAGCATAATGATCATGCCTGCTTGGCAGGAGCCGGCCACCGCTCGTGCCACGGTCATCGCTGGATACTCGCCGGCGGAGCAACTATATGCATGCTCCACGGCAATGTCCTCGAGGTCCGGACTCCATGGCGTGTCAGCCCGGCCAGGCGTCCTGGCCGAACCAGCCGTCACGCCTCCTTCCCGGTTCTGAACAGCGTAGCAAGCCGCGCGGCGCTGCCCGCGCCACGTCACCCCCCATACGAGCCACATCCATTATGAACCAGACTGCCTGTCCGCGCCCGCGGCGCGCCGATCCTGCAACCTCCCTGCCCACCGAACACCTCCTGTGGCACCACGCCGCATTCTGCCGGATGGCCTTGCCGGTGTACGCCTCGAGCGGTGACTGGCGCCGTGAAGTCGGGACGGCGACCATCCGCATCGCACCTGCCGTTGGCGGCCCCGAAATGCCAAGTGGAAGGTTCCTCAGGCTGATCCTGATGCATGTCTGCGACACCGCGTTTCGCACAGGCAGCGCGGTGGTGGACATGGGGCAGAACGCCGCCATGCTTGCCGCCACCATCGGGGTGGCGATTGACGAGGCGAGCCTGAGCGAGCTTGCCGGCGAGTTTGCCCGCCTCGCCTCGTCGAAAGTGGTGGTGTCGCTGGATGGTGGCCCTCTCCTGGCCGTTTTCGACGCTCGATCCAATCCCCGTGCGACGACGAAGTGGCGTCGCAGTGTTCGTCTGAACGCCCGCTTTCAGGCCGACTTGGCTGAGCGCGCGGTCCCGCTGGACCGCCGCATCGTCAAAGCGCTAGCAGCGTCCGCGGCGGCGCTCGACGCCTATGTATGGATCCGACACTCATTGGCCGAAATGCCAGCAGGCGCTGTCGCCAGCACACCGTGGGCGGATCTACTGCGCCTATTTGGTGAACCCAATCAGGACAGCGCCGTGTTCAGGTCAGGCTTCGAGGATGCGTTGCGGTGCGTCTTCGCGGCCGACCTGTCGATCTCCATTGCGGTGGATGACGAGGGGGTCAGTGTCCGACACGCGACGCACGAGGATGATGCAAACGCCCAAGCCCTTCATGGCTCACCGATGACGGCACCAGTGCAGTCGCACGAGGTAGAGGGTGCGGAGCTGTCAACTCCGCCGTCCCCGACGGAGCCGGTCACCGGCGGGCAGCCTCAGCCGCCGGCCGCCGCCGGGCGGGAGCGGCTCCGCATGATCAGCCTACGCTCCGATCTGACCGGTTTGCCGCAGGTGGTCTGGCTCCGACGCGCTGATGGTGACCGCCACATCGTGATTGGGGTCACACCTAACGCGTACCTCGATATGGATCGGCTGACCCTCATAATTGTGGAACCTGTCGTCCTGCAGGTCAGCGGCGGGATTACTGATCCGGTGTTCGAACGCATTTCGGCGTGGGTGATGGTCAATCGTGACCTGATCGACGACTTCTGGGAAAGCCGGATTGACTCAGCGGACGAGGTGTTCCGTCGCGTGCGGAGAGCTCCTGCGGTAGGCTGGCGCTGACGTCTGTGGCGTCCAGCATTGAACAACAGACTGAGGCGACCGGCCGGGCGTTGGTGCAGCGAGCCGCTGGCAACAGGGAAGGGTTGGGCCGCCTGCAGCTAGAGTCTGTGACCGGACTGTCTGGCTGACCGGTCTGGCTCCGATCCGGTTCCTGGCCGCGCCACCTTGGAAGGTCTCGAGGCTTTCAAGGAAATGCGGCCATGGCCAGGACAAGCCTGGACGACGCCCAATGGGTGCCGCTGATGCTGGTGATGTAGCAAATCCCCCCTGTCTGGAAGCGCGATGACGTGGCACTGCGCCGCTTCGTCGAAGCCGCGCTCTGGATCTGCCGAACGGGTGCACCCTGGCGTGACTTGCCCGAGGGCTTGGGCCTCTGG
Organism: Skermanella sp.; assembly: GCF_059503625.1. Classification (NCBI taxonomy): domain Bacteria; kingdom Pseudomonadati; phylum Pseudomonadota; class Alphaproteobacteria; order Rhodospirillales; family Azospirillaceae; genus Skermanella; species Skermanella sp. The sequence goes on along the minus strand of NZ_JCACHA010000926.1, from coordinate 1,163 downwards.
TCGAGCATCTATTACCGCTGGCGGCGCTGGTGCCTGCGTGGATGGTGGGAGCTGATCTTCGAGGCGCTCCGCCCGAACCTGCCAGCTGACGGGTTGCTGCTGCTGGACAGTACCACCTGCAAAGCCCACCGCGCCGCGAGTGGCGCTGTCGGCAGTTCGACGACCGCCGAAGCGCTTGGCCGCAGCCGTGGCGGGCTTTGCTCCAAGCTGCATGCCAGCACCGATGGCGCAGGCCGCATCCTGCGGCTGATCGCCAGCCCTGGGCAGCATTCCGACCTGCGCTATGCAACAGCGCTGGCCTCGGGCATCCCGGCTTGCGACGCGGCGCTTGACCGCGGTTATGTCTCAGCGCCGCTCCGCACGGCCTTCGCCGCGGCGGGCTGCACCGTCCACACTCCACCCAAGCGGGGTATGGTTGATCCACCCACATGGGATCTCCTGCTCTACGCCCGGCGGCACCACGTCGAAAACCTGTTCTCTTGGCTCAAGGACTTTGCCCGCATCGCCCTACGGCGCGACAAGACCCGGCGCAGTTGGATGGGCTTCGCCCATCTCGCCGCCACCATGATCAACCTGCGCATCGCTGAGGCCGGTCACAGACCCTAGACCAGATGTCAGCCTGAGATAGGAGGCAGCCCGTCTCATAGTATGCAGGTTGCGAGCTCACGAATCCCCTCATTTTCCCTTGTGGGCATAGGCGCAATTCGCGTGGGTTTTGTAGGAGTTTCGGCTCGATCAGGGCTGGAGCATCGAGGTGGGCAAGGCGGATGAACGAGGCGGGCGTCTGGGCGAAGTGCGGTCGTTCCTCGGCGAGTTGTATGGGTCTGACCTGCATGCCAAACGGCTCGACGCCTTGGCCGGCGCCACGCTTGGGGTAATGGCGACGGCATCGCTCGCTGTAGCGATGATCGGCCAGGCCCTGGCTCAGGCGCGCGGTCTGGTGACTAAGCACGCGGTCAAGCAGGTGGACCGACTGCTCAGCAACACCGGCATCGACGTGTGGGACAGCTTCGCCCGTTGGGTGCCGCATCAGTTGAACGGTCGCGGGGACGCCCTGGTAGCGATGAACTGGACTGATTTCGACCATGACGGCCAGTCGACGCTGGTGCTGAGCCTAGAGCACTTTGATGTTGCTTGGAATCGCGCGTTCTGATTCGACGCTG
>NZ_JCACHA010000925.1:0-7330 GCF_059503625.1 Skermanella sp. | reverse complement strand
GGGGCGTAAGGCGGAGTTCACCCGGATATGCCAGCACGACCTGGTGCTGACGACCTACCCGCTGCTGTCGCGCGACAAGGATGCGCTGCTGTCCCAGGAGTGGCACATCGTGTTGCTTGATGAGGCGCAGGCGATCAAGAACCCTAAGGCGCAGGCGACACTGGCGGCGCTGCAGCTGCGGGCCCGCCACCGGGTATGCCTGACCGGCACGCCGATGGAAAACAACCTTGAGGAACTATGGTCGCTGTTCCACTTCCTGAGCCCTGGGCTGCTGGGAGATCAGCGCCAATTCAAACGGATGTTCCGCACCCCGATCGAGAAGCAGGGTGACGAGGACCGGCGCCGGCTGCTGACCCGGCGGGTACGTCCGTTCCTGCTGCGCCGGACCAAGGCGGAGGTGGCGGCCGAGTTGCCGGAGAAGACCGAAATCGTCGAGACGATCGATCTGGGCGATCCGCAGCGCGACCTTTACGAGAGCATCCGGGTGGCGATGGATGCAAAGGTTCGGGCGGAAATCGCTTCCAAGGGCCTGGCCCGCAGCCACATCATGATTCTGGACGCGCTGCTCAAGTTGCGGCAGGCCTGCTGCGATCCTCGGCTGCTCAAGGTGGCGGGTGCGGCCAAGGTCAGGAGTTCCGCCAAGCTGGAGCGGTTGATGGAGATACTGCCGGAACTGGTAGCGGAAGGCCGGCGGGTGCTGCTGTTCTCGCAGTTCACCAGCATGCTCGGCCTGATCGAGGAATCGTTGCACCGGACCGGGATCGACTATGTCAAGCTGACCGGGCAGACACGGGACCGCAGGACACCGGTGGATCGCTTCCAGGCCGGCGAAGTTCCGGTGTTTCTGATAAGCCTGAAAGCGGGGGGCACCGGCCTGAACTTGACCGCGGCCGACACGGTGATCCTGTACGATCCCTGGTGGAATCCTGCGGTGGAACGCCAGGCGATGGACCGGGCTCACCGGATCGGTCAGGACAAGGCAGTCTTCGTCTTCAAGCTCGTGACCGCCGGCACGGTGGAGGAAGCGATCCTTACCCTGCAGGCGCGCAAGCAGGCCCTGGCCGATGGCCTGTTCGATCCCGAAGCCGAAACAGGAGCGATGCTGACATCGGAGGACATCGATTTGCTGTTTCAGCCGATCGAGCGAGCTTGATGTGTCAACAACCGCCCGCTGAAGCAGCGGGCTTGTGAGGAGAGGAAGAGCACGCGTTCTCGCCCCCTCCCACAATAGGCAGGGTGACGGACTGCCCCTCCAGGTACCGGACGTCCGGGTTGGGTTCTCCAGCGTCCTGGCTGCCATAGCCGCCATCATCGGAGGTGACCCCCGCGGGCGGGAACACCCGATCCCGACGACTTCACAGCACGCTTGCGCGACGCGGCCCAACGGGAGACCTGAGCCGGTCACTCGGAGGCAGGCGAGGCGCAGGGAAGGTGGCATCCGACGTGCTCATTCGTCGGCCGGCCCGAATAATCCGACGGCGGCGATACGTGGTGCGACGACCGGCACCCAGCGGGCGAGGTCGGCCCGGTCCGCCGGGGCCAGGGCAGGATCGCGCCGCAGGGCGGCATTGAACCAGCCCTGGTGCACGCCGGGTCCAGTCCGCTCCAGGGCCGCAATGCAGTCCGGCACTGTTTCCGGCCTGCTCCGGGCGCGCAGCCGTGCTTCCAGCGTCGCCAGCAGGTCGTGGCGCCGGCGCCGGCGCTCGATGGCGTCGCCGAGGGGACCGCGGAAGTCGCCGACGGTCGGCATCCGGCGCCATGACCAGCGCTCCCAGACCGTCCGGTACGCCCGCAGCCACAGGTCGCGCGGCCACGCCGCCATGACCTCGGCGTCCATCTCGAGGGCACCCCGGTCCGGCAGGTCGAGCCGGTGGCGGTCGGCCAAAACCGCCAGGGCGTCGACGATCTCGGCAGGGTGGCACGGCTCCAGGTCGCGACGCGCTTCCGCCAGGGCAGCCGCCAGCGCCGCCCGGAACGGGGCCGGAAGCTCGGTGGCGTCGAGCCAGAACGGCTCCCGCGCGGTCCGGGCGGCGAACGCGTCCACATCCTCCAGGACCAGGGGGCCGGCGGCCAGGAGGCCGGCGTCGTCGGTCGGTGCCGTGGCGGGGTCGAAGGAGATCACATCGCCCATGGTGTCAGCCCTCCGCCCCGGCGTCCATGCCGCGGCGCGCCATCATGCTGGCCAGCACCTCACGGCCGATCGCCGCGTTGCGCGCCTCCTGGGCGGCGTGGTGGGCGCTCTGGGCCGAGGGCATCGACCGGGGCGCGTCGCGGAAGTCCCGGGGCGGTTCAAAGGTGGCAGTTGGCCGGCGGCTGGACGCGCGTTCGGCCAGCGCCCAGCGGCGCCACGCCGCCGAGGGGTCGGCATAGCGCAGGCCACGTGCCCGTGCTCCGCAGACGAACACAGCGGTCATGTGCCCGGCGTTCAGGTCGGGCCGGTGCGCTGCCAGCCAGGCGACGTCGCCGGCATCCGGCCACCAGTCGGCCGGCACCGGCCGGTTCCGGTCATCGCCGCCGTTCCGGTCATCGCCGCCGTTCCGGTCATCGCCGCCGTTCCGGTCATTGCCGCCCATCGACCGCTCCCGGCAGTGACAGCCCGCGCACCGCAAGGTGGCGCCGCTGGAGGAATCTTTGTTCAAGGGAGTCTGTTCCTGATGTGCGCCGTCCGTCACACCGGCTATTGCCGGAGTGATCACAGCCTCCGGTGCGGGCACCGCGGGTTTCACCGGCGCAGGCATGACCGGTCCGGCTGGTGCCGAATCGCCTGCTGGGTTTCCGGCATCCTCCAGCGGGGTGCCGTCCCTGCCGCTAGTGCGGGAGCCGGGCATCGGGTCACCGGAAAGGTCGGTTGGAGTGTCCGAGGGGCCGGCGAGATCGGGCAGGCGGTAGCGGCAGGCCAGATTCCAGCCGTCGCGGTCGGCGCGGTGTTCCTTCTCGACCAAGCCGCCGGGCTGGCACAGCCGGGCGAGCACCCGGCACACCCACTCGCGCGAGTGCTGGAGCAGGCCGGCGAGCGTGCGCTGCCGGACCACGCACACGCCGTCGCGATCGGCATGCACGGCCAGCGCCGTCAGCACCGCCAGTTCCTCGACCCCGACGCCCGGGTCCTCGAGCCAGCGGACCGGGACCCGCCCGAAGCGCCGGACGGCGGAAGGGGATGCGCCCGCATCGGCGCCATCGGCGGCGGGGGTTGGGGTGTCGGTGTTGGTGGTCGACATGGTGATGACCTCCATGCGGAGTGGAAACCGCCGCGCCGTCCGAGGGAGGGCGCGGCCTGAGGACTCATCGCCGGGCGTTGAACGCCGGTCGGGCGGCGAAGTAGCGGCAGGCCGGCGAGCCGGGATCGATCGGGCTGCCCTTGCGGCCGGTCAACGCCCGGTATTTGGTACAGACGAAACGGGATCCGTCGGGGGACTGGTGGGCACAGCCGGAGCACCGGGCGCCCTGCGGGCCAGAGCCTGGGAACGCCGCATAGCAGCCCATCCTGGTCTTACCGCCGACGTTCAGCAGGGGAAGGTTGTTGTCCATAGGGGTCACTCCGCCGCGAGGGCATGGGACGCAGCGACGGCGCGCCGAAACGGCCTCAGGCGGTCGCGAACCTCACGGTTCCAGGCAGGACCACCGGCCCAGGGATCGATCCCGATCTCGCCAAGCAGGGTCACGTAGGTATGCCAGTCCCGACCCCTGATCTCGGGCTGGGCGTAGGGGCTGTGAGCCGCGATCAGGGCGGCGGCGTAGAGCTGGTCGTCGCCCGCCATCTCCAGCTCGACATCGTTGGCCAGGGCCGCCGCCTCGGCGATCGACAGCGGGAATAGGTCGGTCGAACCGAGACAGCGGGGCCGATAGTCGGACCCAAAGTGGCTGGCCGCCATCGTCGTGAAGCGCGCGAAGCCGAAGCCCAGAAGACTGGTCGCCCGGGCCTGGAGGATACGGCATTGCTGGCCCGCCACCGGGCAGGTGATGAGCCAGCCCACGAGGCCGGTCCGAACGCAGTCGGCCAGAAGCAGGCGCTGGGCGGAAGTCAAGCGGTACGGCATGGCGTCGTCCTCCCTTGGAACCCGTCGTGGCTGTCGCAATCGCCGGTGCCGGACTTCCAGGCGTCGAGCTTCTTGCACCGCCGGCAGATGCGGTGGCCGATATGAGCGGAAGCAAAGGCCCTGCCGCATCCCAAGCACGTCCGGGTTTGCCGCCCGTGATGCTCGCCGGGATCGGGTGCGACCGGTCCGGAGCCGGATTCTCGAGTGGGGGCCATGGCTCAGACCTCCCGGGTGCAGAGGATGACGGGGGCCTGGATGGCGTGCCCGCTCTCCGGCATCGGCGTCGGCATGACCTCGAAACCGGCGGCGCGCAGTTCGGCGGCGACCTCGTCCCAGCGGCTGCCGGGGTTCGCCGGAACATAGACGACGGTCCGCCGGGATGACGGGTCCAGCAGCCACGTGACGGTCGCGAGGACGGTTTCGCGCGAGCTGCGGCGCAGGTTGGCACAGTGGCCGGGGATGGTCAGCCGCCAGGAAGCGTCCTGGTCAGTGGCCAGCTCGGTGGCGGTGCCGACGCGCTCGCCGTCCGCCAGGATGCGGTAGGTGGTGCGGCCGGCGGTAGCGCCAGCCTCGACCAGCTCGATGCACCGGGTCATTGCTCGTCCTCCCCGATCAGCGCGCGGATGTCCGCCGCGAGGGTGCGCAGGATGTAAAATTTGCTGTCGTCCCTGGTCGACTTGATCAGGGCCTCAAACTTGGCGGCAAATTCGGCGGCGGTGACCGGTCGCTTATTGAGCGGGGCTTTCAGGCCGCGGCACGCGAGCATCCCGGCATCGTTCCAGGCGTCCGGGTCGAAATCCTGGTTGATGGCCTCGAGGGTGGCGGCGGAGCGCTGATGGTCCACGATCAGGCCGCCCAGCTTCGGGGGGATTGCGGAGGGTTCCACCGCGGACATGGCAGCGACTACCGGGGCGATGGTCGCTCCCAGAATGGTGGTGCGGAGGAGACTGCGGCGGATTGTCGGACACCCCGCTGGGTTCAGGTGCCAAGGACGGTCACGTTGCGCTCGATCAGGCAGGGAGCATCTATCGACCCGGTTTTCAGGGCATGGGACTGGGAGAACAGCAGAGTTTGAGGGGTATAGGAAGGAGGCGTTCTCTGCGGTTAGCATCGAGGGAACTCCGTTTGGAAGACCGAGCGAGCGGTGTTGCTATGACTTCCCGCTCCGGCCGAGGGTGGTTACTCAGCGGCGACAACGTACTGCCGGCCTTCGGTCAAAGGCCCTTTCGAGGGCCGTCTGAAATCAACGAGTTACGACCCTTTATCCTCGACACTGTCGTTGCTGGAGGTGCAGATGGGATCGTGGTTCTTGGTGGAGGAGAAGGACTTGCTATTAGCCTGAATACTGATGGACATTCTGTCCTCCTGATTTGGCTTGATGCGTCCTGATGAACACAGAATAGTGCATCAGAATTCATCAGTCAATTGGAGAATAGCATCATATAGTATCAGGAATGATAATTATGACGAAGGACCGTAGCCGCATCACCCCGATCAGCGTTCGGCTTGAACCGGGTTGGAAGCGAGTGCTGGAGCGCTTGGCAAAAGAGGATCGTCGCTCAGCATCAGCTTGGGCCGAGAAGGTCCTTATTGATCACATGAAGGCACAGGGCTTTGTAGCCGAAGAAGATCAAGGCGAAGGTGAGAAGTGACCATCACGCTGCCTGCTACGCCACCGTCCTATGAATTGGACAGAGCTGAACCGTTGATTACGAGACCACAAGCAAAGATGACCAAGCTGGAAAAGATAAACCCGGACCGCGCTGGTTGATGGAGGTCAACCGTATGCCAATGTGCTTGACAGGCGAGGCCGCCACCGAGCGGCGGACCAGTTTGGCACGCTCGAACGTCAAGACAATTCGCGGGTAACGTCCAGCAGAGTGGTGGAAATTGGCCCCTGAAGGGATGAGATGGACCCAGGTGGAGCTCGCAGAGCGGAACCTGGGTCCATCTCATCCCTCCGCCCTTGGGGCCGCAACAACGCGGAGGTGGTCATCACGCTCATCAGGTAAGGTCGAGTTGCAACACGAGACCGAGACCCAAGGAGGCATGATGACACTTCTGCTCGACCAGATCCAGGCCAGTACCGACGGCGACTTTCTGCGCGCCATCGCCGCCCACACGCTCCAGCGGCTGATGGAGTTCGAGGTGGACAGCCTGATCGGTGCCGGGCGCCATGAACGCTCGGATGAGCGCACCACCTACCGCAACGGCCATCGGGATCGTCAGCTGGAAACCCGGCTCGGCACGCTCGACCTGAAGATCCCGAAGCTGCGCCAGGGGACCTACTTTCCGGCTTTTCTGGAACCTCGCAAAACCGCCGAGAAGGCGCTGACGGCGGTGATCCAGGAAGCCTGGATCCAGGGCGTGTCCACGCGCAAGGTCGATGAACTGGTCCAGGCGCTGGGCATGACCGGCATCTCCAAGTCGCAAGTCTCGGCGCTGTGCCAGGACATCGACACCCGCGTGCTGTCCTTCCTCGAGCGGCCGCTGGAAGGCGAGTGGCCCTACCTCTGGCTTGATGCGACCTACATCAAGGTCCGCCAGAATGGCCGCATCGTGTCGATTGCGGCAATAATCGCCACCGGCGTCAACCAGGATGGCCGCCGCGAGATCCTCGGGCTCGGCCTGGGTCAGTCGGAAGCCGCGACCTTCTGGATCGAGTTCCTGCGCGGTCTGGTACGCCGCGGCCTCAAGGGCGTGAAGCTGGTCATTTCCGACGCTCACGAGGGCCTCAAAGCCGCTATCGCGCAGGTCCTGAGCGCCACCTGGCAGCGGTGCCGGGTTCATTTTATGAGGTCGCTTTTGGCCCATGTGCCGAAAAGCCAGCAGAGTGTCGTCTCGGCTGCCGTTCGCCAGGTCTTTGTCCAGCCCGATCGCGAGACTGCCGGACAAGCCTGGCGCCACGTTGCCGATCAGCTCCGCCCGCGCTTTCGCAAGGTCGCCGCCCTGCTCGACGAGGCCGAACATGACGTGCTCGCCTACATGGACTATCCTGAGCCCCACCGTAGCAAGTTGCACTCGACCAATCCAATCGAGCGCTTGAACAAGGAAGTAAAACGCCGCACCAATGTCGTCGGTATCTTCCCGAATGAAGCCAGCGTTCGCAGACTGGTCGGCGCTGTACTACTCGAACAGAATGACGAGTGGCAGTTACAACACCGTTACTTGACGTTGGAAACGATGGCCGGCATGGCTGCCAGTGATGAAGCGGCCCTCGCCGCGCTGACCACGACCTGACCTAAGGTGCTGATGACCGCTTCCCAATTTACACCACCTTGACGGACGCAATC
>NZ_JCACHA010000924.1:0-7334 GCF_059503625.1 Skermanella sp. | reverse complement strand
CAGGCAGGTTCGTGACGGAGCCCGCATCATCCAAATAAAGGACGTACATAGGGCGGTTGTCAAAAAGAAAGGCGGCCGGGCGAGGTCAAAGCCTCGGCGGACTGCTCCATGGCAGCCCTCCCAACCGCAAAACAAAATTTTGGCATTCGGCGTCCCGCAGTCAACCGGCACGTGAGCCCATAGCTCTCACGAAAGAGGTATAAGCGATACCCTCTTTTCGCCAGCATCATGACGGACAGCCTTCCGGAACGACATCGAACATCCTGGGGCGAAGACAGACGGGCCGGGGCGCACAATGCCGTTGCCTGTAGCAACGGCACTGCCGCCTCAGCTTACATCAAGCAGAAGGCACCCAGCCCTACCCCCTACTCCGCCGCCTCAGCCTGTGGAACTTCCGGCACCCAGCGCAGCACCGGCTTGCGGGCGGCGCCGGTTTCGTCCAGACGCCGCCGGGGCGTCATTCGCGGCGCGCCGAGGAAGTGTTCGGCGTCGCCGGAGCGGGCGCGCTCGGCCAGACCGCGCATGACGCGGATGAAGGCGTCCAGGCTCTGCTTGCTCTCGGTCTCGGTCGGCTCGATCAGGAAGGCGCCGTGGACGACCAGCGGGAAGTACATGGTCATCGGGTGGTAGCCCTCGTCGATCATCGCCTTGGCGAAGTCGAGCGTCGTGACGCCCGTCCCCTTGAGGAAGCGGTCGTCGAACAGCGCCTCGTGCATGCACGGGCCTTCGAAGGACGGCGTCATCACGTCCTTCAGGCTCGCCATCACGTAGTTGGCGTTCAGCACGGCGTCGGACGCGACCTGCCGCAGGCCGTCGGCGCCATGGCTCAGGATGTACGCCAGGGCACGGACGAACATGCCCATCTGGCCGTGGAAGCCCTTGAGACGGCCGAACTCCTTGCCGTTGGCCTGTTCGTCCTCGCCGCTCTCGACCAGCGAGAAACCGTCCTCGCCGTGGACGACGTAGGGGAGAGGGACGAACTTCGCCAGCGCTTCCGACAGCACGACCGGACCGCTGCCCGGACCGCCGCCGCCGTGGGGCGTCGAGAAGGTCTTGTGCAGGTTGATGTGCATGGCGTCGATGCCGAGGTCGGCGGGACGGACCCGGCCGACGATGGCGTTGAAGTTGGCGCCGTCGCAGTAGAAGAAGGCGCCGGCCTTATGGACGGCGTCGGCGATCTCGATGATGTCGCGCTCGAACAGCCCGCAGGTGTTCGGGTTGGTCAGCATGATGGCTGCGACGTCGTCGCCCAGTTTAGCCTTCAGCGCCTCCAGATCGACGCGGCCGGTGGCGTCGGCCGGGATGGCGTCCACGGTGAAGCCGCAGGCCGCCGCCGTCGCCGGGTTGGTGCCGTGGGCGGATTCCGGGACCAGCACGCGGCGGCGATGGCTGGTGCTGCCGTCCCGGTCCTCGATGGCGGCGCGGATCGCGGCCATGCCGCACAGCTCGCCGTGTGCTCCGGCGGCGGGAGACATCGCGACGGCAGGCATGCCGGTCAGCGTCTTCAGCCAATGGGCCAGCGTGTCGATCAGCTCGAGCGCGCCCTGGACCGTCCGTTCCGGCTGCATCGGATGGATGTCACTGAGGCCCGGCAGCCGCGCCAGCTTCTCGTTCAGGCGCGGGTTGTGCTTCATCGTGCAGGAGCCGAGCGGATACAGCCCGCTGTCGATCGCGTAATTCTTCTGCGACAGGCGGGTGTAATGCCGGATCACTTCCGGCTCGCTCAATCCTGGCAGTCCGATGGTCCCACGCTCCCGCACCTTGCCAAGGCGGGATTTGACGACGGGGGGTTCCGGCAGATCGACGCCGGTGGTGCCGGGGCTGTCCTGCTCGAAGATCAGCGGCTCTTCCAGCATCAGCGCGCGGTTGCCGCTGATGGTGCCGGCTGCGGCCGAGGCCGCCTGTCCGCCTTCGACCCCGAGGGTGTCGATATGGGTCTTGCGTCCCTGGGTGTTCATGACAGAGCTTCCTTCAGGCCGTGGGCCAGGGCTTCCATGTCGGCGTCGGTGTTGGTTTCGGTCGCGGTGACCAGCATCAGGTCGGCCAGGGACTCGTCGCCGGGATGCAGGCGGGACACAGGCACGCCGCCCAGAATGCCGTGCTTGGCGAGCTTGTTGACCACCTTGGATGCCGGCTTCTTCAGCCGCACCGTGAACTCGTTGAAGAAACTGTCGCTGACGACATCGACACCCTTCAGCCCGTCGAGGCGGTCGGCAAGCTGGACCGCCTTGGCATGGTTCAGCCGCGCCAGCCGCTTGAAGCCTTCCTCGCCCAGCAGGCTCATGTGGATCGTGAAGGCGAGCGCGCACAGGCCGCTGTTCGTGCAGATGTTGCTGGTTGCCTTCTCGCGCCGGATATGCTGCTCGCGGGTGGACAGCGTCAGCACCCAGCCGCGCCGGCCCTCGGCATCGACGGTCTGGCCGGTCAGGCGGCCCGGCATATGGCGGACATACTTGTCGCGGGTGGCGAACAGGCCGACATAGGGGCCGCCGAAGTTCAGCGAATTGCCGATCGACTGGCCCTCGGCCACGACGATATCCGCCCCCATCTCGCCCGGCGGCATCAGCAGCCCGAGCGAGACGACTTCGGCAACCGCCACGATCAGCAGCGCGCCCTTGGCGTGGACGGCGGCGGCAAGGTCGGTCAGGTCGCGGATCTGGCCGAAGAAGCCGGGATTCTGCACGACGACGCAGGAGGTCTTGTCGTCGATCAGCGAAGCCAAATCTTCCTTGCCCTCCGGATCGGCCGGAGCCGCGACCACCTCGAAGCCGTGGAAGCGGGCGTTGGTCGAGGTCACGTCGCGGTAATGCGGATGCAGGCCGCCGGACAGCACGGCTTTGCCGCGCCGGGTCACCCGGTTCGCCATCATCACGGCCTCGGCGCAGGACGTGGCGCCGTCGTAGAGCGAAGCGTTGGCCACGTCCATGCCGGTGATCAGGGCCACCTGCGTCTGGAACTCGAACAGGTATTGCAGCGTGCCCTGGGTGACTTCCGGCTGGTACGGCGTGTACGAGGTCAGGAACTCGCCGCGCTGGATCAGGTGATCGACCGAGGCGGGAACGTGGTGGCGATAGGCCCCGGCACCCAGGAAGCTCGGCACGCTGCCGGCGGAAATGTTCTTCGCGGCCATCGCCGCGATCGTCCGCTCGACTTCCATCTCGCCGGCATGGGGCGCCAGCCCCTCGATCGGGGCCGACAGCCGGGCCGCCTCCGGCACGTCGCGGAACAGGCTGTCGACCGAGGGCACGCCTATGGTGGCAAGCATCGACCGGCGGTCGGCCTCGGTCAGGGGCAGGTAGCGCATCAGTGCAGGCCCTCGCAGTATTCCTTGTACGCCGCCTCGTCGAGCAGGTCGTCCAGGTCGCCCTGATTCTCGATCCGCAGCTTGACGAACCAGCCCTCGCCCTGCGGGTCGCGGTTGACCAGCGCCGGATCGTCGGCCAGCGCTTCGTTCACCTCGACCACGTCGCCGGCGACCGGGGCGTAGACTTCGCTGGCGGCCTTGACCGACTCGACGACGGCGGCTTCCTTGCCGGCGACGACGTTGCGCCCGACCTCGGGCAGTTCGACGAAGACCACGTCACCCAGCTGCTGCTGGGCATAGTCGGTGATGCCGACGGTCGCGACTTCGCCGTCGAGTTTGATCCACTCGTGGTCCTTGGTGAACTTGATGGTGCTCATGGCGGGTATCCCGGATCTGAAAAGCGGAAAATCTGAAGAGGCGACAGGGGAAACGGCCGGAAGGCCGCTCCCGGAAAAGGGTCAGCCCCGGTAGTAGCGCTGGGGGAAGAACGGCATCTCGGCGACCTTGGCCGGTATCGGCTTGCCCCGGACGATCAGGTTGACCGGAGTGCCGGGCGCCGCCGACGCCGTGGCGACGTAGCCCATCGCGACCGGGCCGTTGACACTGGGGCCGAAGCCGCCGCTGGTGACTTCGCCCAGGAACGCACCGAAAGCGTCGGTTATCTGGGTATGCTCGCGCGCCGGGGCACGGCCGTCGGGGCGGATGCCGACCCGCTTCCGCGCCGTACCGTTGGCAAGCTGGTCCAGGATCACGCCGGCGCCGGGGAAGCCGCCTTCGGCCCGGCGGCGCTTGCCGATCACCCAGTTGAGGTTGGCTTCGACCGGCGTCGTCGTCGTGTCGATGTCGTGGCCGTAGAGGCAGAGGCCGGCTTCCAGCCGCAGCGAGTCGCGCGCACCCAGGCCGATCGCCTCGACCTCTTCCTCGGCCAGCAGCAGGCGGGCGGTGATCTCGGCGAATTCATTGGGGACGGAGATCTCGTAGCCGTCCTCCCCGGTATAACCGGAACGGGTGATCAGGACAGGAACGCCGCGGAAATCGGCCTTCAGCACGCTCATGAACTTCATGGTCTCGGCGGCCGGGACGAAACGGCCCAGGATCTCTGCGGCCTGCGGTCCCTGCAACGCGAGCAGCGCGCGGTCGCCCAGATACTCGACCTCGGCCTTGCCGGCGAGACGGGTGCGCAGGTGCTCGACATCGGCGGCCTTGCAGCCGGCATTGACGACCAGGAACAGGTGATCGCCCATGTTGGTGATCATCAGGTCGTCCAGGATGCCGCCCTGCTCGTTGGTGAACAGGCTGTAGCGCATGCGGCCTTCCGCCAGCGCCTGGATCTCGCCGGGGACGAGGGTTTCCAAGGCGGCCGCCGGGTTGTCGCCGGTCAGCCGGACCTGCCCCATGTGCGACACGTCGAACAGGCCTGCGGCGGCACGGGTATGGAGGTGTTCCTTCAGGATGCCCAGCGGGTACTGCACCGGCATGTCGTAGCCGGCGAACGGCACCATCTTGGCGCCCAGCTCCACGTGAAGCTCGTGGAGCGGCGTGGTCAGCAACAGGTCGGGAGAGGGTGGAACCGGTACGGCACCCTCGTTGGACTGGCCCTGGCCGGACTTGTTGTCACTCAAGGAACGTTTCCTCCGACAGAGTTCCATTCCGCGCGTACGGCGCGGTCACGGCCCCCTCTGTCGCGGACCTGAGAGATTCACCGGCCCCTGGGATGGGCACCGGCTTACTCCTTCGGTGAGGCGTGCCGTGGTCAATCCCGACCGCCCGGCATCCTGCTTTCCAGAGTGCTTCCCTCTGCGGTCCTCGTTGCCTGAGAGTTTCCGGGGGCGGTTGCTCCTTCGGCGCCACCGGTCCTCGAACGGAGGTCCGGCGATCTCTCCCGCGAGAGGTCGTCAGCATGTTCGCCTAAGCTAGCTGTTGCGGTGCGAAAGTCAACGCGCATCCGCCGTTCCGCCTGCGGCATCCTCGCGGTACACAACATCCATGATCCTTCAGTCACGTCACGTCGTCTGGCCGATCTTCGCCATCGCGGGACTGGGCTGGGCGTGGCGGCGGCTGGGCCGGCCGTTAGATGAGAAAGCGATCTCGGCTATCGTCACGTATCTGGGCGTGCCGAGCCTGCTGCTGAGTTCGCTGTCGAAGACCAGCGTCCAACTGGACGTGCTGCTCCAGACGCTGCTGGCGGGCGGATTGGCGCTCGCGCTCTGCGCGCTGGGCGGTGCGTTGATCCTGAAGCTGGCGAAGCTGCCGGTCCGGCCCTATCTGCCGTCGCTGATCCATCCGAATACCGGCAATCTCGGCCTGCCGATCGTCTTCGCCCTGGGCGAACCGGCGATGCCCTATGCCATCGCCTTCTCGACGCTGGTGCAGGTCAGCCACTTCACGATCGGGATCTGGCTGGCGTCCGGGCGATTGTCCTGGCGGACCGTGCTGATCTCTCCGCCGCTGTGGTCGCTGCTGGTGGCTCTGGCCCTGATCGCCACCGGAACGCCGCTGCCCGGCTGGGTGCTGGACGTGACGAACCTGCTGGGCGGGCTGACGGTGCCGCTGATGCTGCTGCTGCTCGGCGGATCGCTGACCACGCTGAAGCTCTACGGACTGGGTCGCCCGGCGTGGCTGTCCTGCGTCCGGGTCGGCCTGGGCTTCGCGTCCGGCGTGGCGGTCGCCTGGGGATTGGGGCTTGCCCTCATGCCGGCCGGAGCGCTGATCATCCAGTGCGCCATGCCGGTGGCCGTGTTCAGCTACCTCTTCGCGGTCCGCTACGGCGGCCCGAGCGACGTGGTCGCCGGCATGATCCTGATCTCCACCATCCTGGCGCTGGCGGCCCTGCCGCTGATCCTGCTGGTGGCCGCGTAGCGGCTTTGTTCGGGAATGGAAAAAGGCGAGCCAAACATCCGATGATGGCGCGTCACTAATTTAAGTGCGCTTTATTTAGGAATCGGCTTATTAAAGAAAAACCGCTATTGCTTTAATAACCAATCCCGATTGGAGTAGCTTACGGTGGATAAGCAACTTTTCGCTACTCGAATCGGCAGGTTTGTCGAGACACCGGTCGGGGGTGAGATGGTCCGCGCATTCGTGCCCCCAGCGCTCCCACCCGATCCTCCCATCGATATCCTGAGCCTGCTGCCGAAGCTGAGTGCTGCTGACCGCGCGATAGGTCGTCTCGATGGAATCACGCTGCTTTTGCCCCGGCAAGAGCTGTTTCTATATATGTACGTGCGCAAGGAAGCGGTGCTCTCCTCCCAGATCGAGGGCACTCAGTCGACGCTTTCGGATCTTCTGAGATTCGAGATTGAAGCCCAGGCCGGCCAGCCCTTCGATGATATCCGCGAAGTATCGAACTATGTCGATGCGATGATGCATGGCCTTGAACGGCTTAAGGAACTGCCGTTATCGCTCCGGCTTATTCGAGAAATGCACGAACACCTTCTCCAAAACGGTCGTGGCGGTACGAAAAACCCCGGTGAATTCCGCCGCTCACAAAATTGGATAGGCGGAACCCGCCCCGGCAACGCGATGTACGTGCCGCCGCCTGTCACTGAACTCGATGCCTGTCTCGACGCCTTCGAACGCTTCATGCACGAAGGAGAGTCACATCTGCCTCCACTGATAAAAGCTGGTCTCCTTCACGTGCAGTTCGAAACCATCCATCCATTTCTTGATGGCAATGGCCGCATCGGACGCCTCCTGGTGACGCTTTATCTCTGCGTTCAGGATGTCCTGCATAAACCGCTCCTCTATCTGAGCTTCTACCTCAAAACGCATCGTGCCGATTATTACCGGTTATTGCAGGAAGTCCGCGAGCACGGCGCCTGGGAAGCATGGCTCGAGTTTTTCCTTGATGGTGTGACCGAAACCGCGAACCAGGCTTTCAATGCCGCGACCCGCATCGTGGATCTGTTCAAACGCGACCGCGAACGTATCGCCGCCGAAAGCGACCGGTCGGGATCAATCCTTCGAATCCACGATCTTCTGCAACAAAATCCATTCGCCACCTCAAGCAAGCTGGCTGCACACACCGGCC
>NZ_JCACHA010000923.1:0-7352 GCF_059503625.1 Skermanella sp. | reverse complement strand
CAACAGCGTCGAATCAGAACGCGCGATTCCAAGCAACATCAAAGTGCTCTAGGTCGAGGGCAAGGGGACCAATCTGAAATGCTACGGCGGACGGCCGGTGGCCATAGAACATGCGGCGTAGCCGTACCCGGAACCGTCCTAGCGCACTCGGCCTGTGCTCCGGCCGAGTTGAGGACACAATGGCATCACGTAGACTCTCGCGGGGTTCTGAGTCCTCCGGAGCGCCGCGACAGGTACTCATGGCCGCGGCTTTGGAGTTTGCGCCTCCATTCGGCTCAGCCATCGCCTCGCTCCTCCTCGCGGGCATCCGCGTTGCCAGGAGACGATACAAACGCCCGAGGGCAAGAGGAAGCTTACTATCGGCGACACAGCGGTGCGGCAGCGCGCAGCAGGCAAACACCTTTCTTTCGTGTTCCGGTGTGGTCCGAACTTTCCAACAAGCTTGGCGCAAACCAACCATGGACCCGCTGTGACCTCTATGTCCGCTGTCCGCCCGAAGCGGCCGCGAGAACGAGCTGGGGCTCGGTAGCCCCTCCTGTTGGGCCTAACACCCCGCGCTCTTCCGGGGCGGCCCTAGGAGTAAGTCACGCGTGCCACTGCACCTATTCGGCACGGATGCCGGCCTCCCGCACCAGCGCGCCCCATTCCGCATGCTCCCGCCGCACGCGCGCGGCGAACTCCTCCACCGTGCCGCCGCCGATTTCGTCACCGCGCTCGGCCAAGCGCTGGCGCGGCGTCGGGTCGCGGCAGGCCTCGTTCAGTGCCGCATTCGCCCGCCGCACGATCTCCGGCGGCAGGCCACGCGGACCGAACAGCCCAACCCAGGCCGCCACGTGGAAACCGGGCAGCCCCGCCTCCTCCGCGGTCGGGACGTCCGGGAAGGCCGGGTTGCGATTGGGCGAGGTGACGAAGATCGGTCGCAGCCGACCTTCCTGCACGAAGCCGTGGACCAGCGACGGGGCCTCGAACTGCGTCTGGTAGCGCCCGCCGATGAAATCCTGCAAGGCCGGCCCGCTGCCGCGGTAGTGGATCATGTTGAACACCGGGTTGCCGCCGAGGCGCGCCCGCAACTTCTCCGCTGTGGCATGCCCGATGCCGCCGGCGCTGGTCGTACCGAAGTCAATGCCGCGCGGCTGCTGGCTGCGCATCCAGGCATGCCATTCGGGGAAAGTACGGACGGGGATGCCGCTGTGCACCATCAGCAGCAGTGGCGATTGCAGCATCAGCCCGATGGGCACGAGCTCGAGCGGGTCGAAGTTCATCCCCGGCATGGTGTGCGGGTTCAGCACGAAAGTGCCAACATTGCCGACGGTTAGGGTGTAGCCATCCGGCCGAGCGCGCAGCACCTGCTCGACCGCGATGTTGCCGCCGGCGCCGCCACGGTTCTCGATCGGCGTCGGCTGGCCGAGCGCGACCTGCAGCGCATTCTGCAACACGCGCGCGGCGAGGTCAGTCTGCCCGCCGGGCGGGAAGCCAACGATCAGGTTGACCGGCCGCTCTGGCCAGGCGCCGGCGCCACCGGTTGCCTGGGCGCGGGCGAGACCGGGGGCGGCAAGCCCTGTGCCGGCAGCTAGCAGGGCCCTGCGGCGGAACAGGCCTGGGTGCTGGGGACCTTGGATGATCATGCGATGTCTCCTCGCCGGCAGCCTTCGGCCGCTCATGCAGGGACGCTACGCATCCCGCGCCGCCCTATCCAGCGCTTTACGGGGCTTCCCGGCGGTGACGGTCGTGCGCCTTTAGCAAGCCTCCTTCAAAGGGGGCCTCGGTGCGCGAGGAGCAGGCGCTGGACGGGCCGCCTCCAGCCTCGGACGGCCGGTGCGGATCGTACTTGCGCTGCAGCGGAGGCCGGGTCGACGGCCGCGTTGTGGAACGGTATGGCGCGGCGGCGCCCAACACCAATAAGCTTCCGACCCCGCCAAGAGGGGGCCAGCATGACGTCCACGAGGGCGAGTTCCGGCAATCGCTCGGCGCCTACTCTCCGCCGGCCGAGCAGGGGACTGCGCGTCATGTGCTTGGCGGTGGCACTCCTGCTAGGAGCGCCTACGGCCGTCAGCAGGAGCGCCACCTCTTCTCCCGCTGAGACCGGGTCTCTCCCGACAGGCATTTCGCTGGACCCGAACTCGGTGACAGTGTCCGGTCTGTCTTCGGGCGGCTTCGTCGCCCACCAGTTTCACATTGCCCACTCCGACCTGGTGCGTGGGGCCGGCATTGTTGCCGGGGGGCCCTTCGGCTGCGCCGAGCGCGTACCGAACCCTTGGGCGTTCGGGGCCGCGCCGCTCCTGCGTACCCAGGCCGCAGCCCTGTCCTGTACCCATGTCGCGGGGTCGACTCTGCTCGGCTTGCCGGTCCCGCCTCCGCGCGTCGAGGACAGCCTTGCGGTGGTCGCCGAAGCCCGACGCGCCGGCACCATCGCTGCGCCATCCCACCTGGCGGGGACGCGGGTCTGGTTGTTCCGCGGCGAAGCCGACGAATTGGTGCCCAAGGAGACCTTCGACGCCCTAGTCTCGCTCTACCGGCGGCTCGGGATGGCCGAACCGAACCTCCTGGTCCGGCCTAACAACGGCCCGAAAGCCGCGCACGGGATGCCGGTGTCCGACTTTCCCGAACGCGGCCCGCTCCCGGCCCGGGCCTGCGGCATCTATGGGCCGCCCTTCATCAACCGGTGCGGCTTTGACGCAGCAGGTGAAATCCTGGGGCACCTGTACGGCCCGTTAAATGCCCCAAGCGATGCGACGGAGGGAGGCGAACTACGCTCCTTCGACCAGCGCCCCTTCGTTCCTCCCACGCGCGAGGAGACGGGAATGGCTGCGGTGGGCTGGATTTATGTGCCGAAGGAGTGCCGCCAGCAGCGCTGCAACCTGCACGTCGTCTTCCACGGTTGCCAGCAGGACGCAGGAACCCCGCCCGACGCAGGGGGGATTGGCGCCGACTTCCTGCTCGACGCCGGATACGATCGCTGGGCTGTGTCCAACCGTGTGGTGGTCCTCTACCCGCAAGTGACGAGAACCCCTCTGAACCCGCGCCGCTGCTGGGACTGGTGGGGTTACAGCGGCGAGGGCTACCTTGGCCGCGGCGCCCCGCAGATCGCCGCTGTCAGAGCCATGATGGCGCGCCTGCTCGACGCGCGGTGAGGTGCAGAACGGCGTCTATCGCACATGGTCAGCCCACCCCTGCACCGGTCTGCCGCCGTGGAAGCAATCCATCGGTAATGCGGTCCGGCGGGTCAGTGGTCCGCTTCCCACCTTTCTCAGCCAACAGGGGCAATCGATACGATATCCACTCATCAGAATGGTGAACAACGACCTGGAGCGCCGACATGCGCGCAAACTGGCCGTCCTCAAACGCTGGCCAGCGATGCCTGCGCGACCATAGGGCGGTTAGTCGCATCCGGTATCCCAAGGCACCTTGCCCAATGCCCTAGTGCCATGCGGGCTAAGGCCCAGAGCCGAGCCATGTTGGTCAGCACGTCGCATCTACCGAGGAACACCAGGCGTTCCGGCGCGATTCCACCGAATCCATAAGCGGCTAGTTCGACCACGCTTTGCTTCGCGGATTGGCCGTTGCTTCCGCTGCGGGTTCAACCTGCCGCCACGACCCTCTACGGTTTGATCTGGTGTTTTGATCCGGCCAGCAGGCAGAGGTGCTGATTATGGGGATCATCGAATCGACAGAGGCCTACGAGGGCTTCCTCCGGGATGAGATGGGCGAAGAGGTGGTTGCAGAGGGATTGGCTGAGAAGCACAGGGAGATGGCTGCGGAGGCACCGTTTCCCTTTCTGCGAGCCACCTATTGGCGCTGGGCCGAACGGATCCTCGACATCGCGGATGAGCTCGCAGGGGCGCCCAGCGTATTAGCCGTGGGTGACATCCACCTGGAGAACTTCGGCACCTGGCGAGACGCGGACGGGCGCCTGGTCTGGGGCGTCAACGACTACGACGAGGCCGCCGATATGCCATATGTTCTAGACCTCCTGCGCCTCGCAACAAGTGCCGTGCTGGCCTGCATCAAGGATTGCAACCCGGGCGCGCCTATCATTGCTGCTTCTATCTTCCAGGGGTACCGTAAGGGCTTGAAAGAGCCTCGGCCTCTTATCCTGGACCGGAAGCTCGAGTGGCTGCGGAAGCTGGTGATCGTGCCGGAAGATGCGCGCCACGACTTTTGGGACAAGCTGGATAAGAGGCGGAGGCGGTTCCTCGCCCAACCGGAAGCAGAGCGGCCCAAGCTATCGCCGCGCTACCACGAGGCATTGCTGGCTGCTCTACCCGCCGGCAGCGGCGAGCCGGAGATATGGTACCGCAGCGCTGGGCTGGGAAGCCTCGGTCGGCCCCGGTGGGTGGCGCGTGCGCGATGGCGCGGTGATTGGGTTGTCCGCGAAGCCAAGGGCATCGTGCCCTCGGCCTGGACACGCGTGGACAAGAGGGGAGGTCGCGCCATCCGCTGCATGGAGATTGCTACGGGCCGGTACCGAGCACCCGATCCCTGGTACCGCGTCGCGGACGGCGTCGCCGTGCGTCGCCTCTCGCCAAACAACCGTAAAATCGGGACCGACAAGACGATCGCCCCAGAGGGCGAGAGCGGGTCAGAGGAAAGGCTGGGGCTGGAGGTGCTGCTGGACCAGCGAATGCTGGAGGCAATGGGTCGGGAGCTAGCCGCAATCCATCGCGGTACCGGAGACGTTGGCAGCGCCGTCGAGAGCGACTTGGCAGGCCGGGGTGAGTCCTGGCTGGCGGCAGTTGCTGAGAGGGCAGCGGAGGACGTCCGTGTTGAGCACGCGGTGTTCCGGGCCGACTGGAGCCACCGCTGCGGTCACAGGTGACCTCAGGTTCCGGCCGATTTCCATTGCCGTATAGGCGGAAGCACATGGAACATGAGGTCCGCCGGGCAGGGTGCTGGGGGAGAATCGACCATGGCCATCGGTGTGTCCGTAGCGCCCGCAGCAAGTTGCAACCGCTGGGCCGTCCTCGCCCTGATTATCGCTATTCGGACCGCGGTGACGATCCAGGTGCAATCCGTAGGTGCACTCGGCCCGGTGCTGCTCGCCGATCCTGGCCTTGAGCTCGGCTATGCCGGGCTCGGCGCGCTGATCGGTGCCTACATGCTGCCCGGCACGCTCGTCGCGCTACCTTCGGGCTGGCTTGCTTCCCGGCTCGGCGAGCGGCGGATGGTGCTGGCGGGCCTCATGCTCTGCACCGCAGGCGGTTTCGCCTTTGCTGCCGCATCGGGCTTCGGGTCCGCGCTGGCTGCCCGCCTGGTATCCGGCGCGGGTGCGGCGCTACTCAATGTGGTGCTCTCGGCGATGGTGATGGCCCGTTTCACAGGTCCAGCCCTGGCGCCCGCCATGGGCAGCTTCCTTGCCGCTTACCCGTTCGGAGTCGGACTTACACTGGTGTTGCTGCCCACCCTCGCTGCAGCAATGCTGTCCTGGCGCGGCGCCATGCTGGCTGCTGCCGCCGGCTGTGCCCTCGCCCTTGTCACGGTGCCCTTCTTCCTAACCAAGAGGCGATCGGGTTCCGCGCCCACTACCGAGCCACGCCTAGTCGGCAGGGAGCGCCGCGGTGGGCCGTTGCACCCCGGGGAATGGGGCCCCGTGCTGGCCGCCGGCGTCGCCTGGGCCGCCATAAACGTGGGCTACGCCGTTCTGCTTGGTTTCGCACCGGCGCTGCTGGCCGGACGCGGTGCGTCTCCCGAGACCGCCGGTGCGATGGCGAGCTTGGCCGGCTGGGCGAGCATTCCCCTGGCACCCCTTGGCGGCGCGTTAGCCGAGCGGACAGGCCGACCGCTGCTGACCACCGCCGCCTGCCTGACCGCCACGGCGCTGGCGGTGCTGGCGCTCGCCACGGGTGTCGGCCCACAGTCAGGGGCGCTGCTCGCGGCAGGGCTGGTGGGGAGCGTCGCTGCGACAGTAATCATGACCCTCCCTGCGCGTGCACTCGCGCCGGAAAGCCGAACCTTTGGTATGGGTGTCTACTGGACGATCTTCTATGCCGGTATGGCGGCGCTGCCACCGGTTGCCGGCTGGGCCGCCGACGCAACGGGTAGTGCGGCCGCGGCGCTCGGGGTGGCCGCCGCGTTCCTGACCGTCGCAGCCGTGGCGGTGGCAGTTTACGGCGGCTTGTTGGGACGGCGGAGATCATAAGGGAACGACACACCAGACAAGCCGGTGGACGGCGCCCAGCGACCGGGGCTACGGCTGATACCGCTCGCGCCCGACATCTCGGCGCCACGCGACCTTAAGACGACGTCATGTTCGAGCTGGCGAAACCAGCTTGCCAATCCCGCTCAACTGAACTGTGCCACCGCAGCATCGCTGCGGAGTTACTGCTTGCGCGGTCCACAACTGCCGCGCAGGATTTGTTCTGGAAGGAACAGAAATGTTGAAAGATGTTTTTGGCGTTTACGTAAACCCTGATGTTGTTGGCTGGGTCACACGTGAAGCGGTTTACACGGAAAAATCGGACACAGACAAATCGGACCTGAAAAAGTTGGACATAAAGAAGTCAGACATCAAGCACTCAGAGGTGACCAGGATCACAATAATCGAGGTATTTTCTACTAATGGAACCAAAATTCTACGGCAAGAGCTGATGCTTGGCAAAGCGGATGATGCCGCAGCGCAGAATCGTCTAATCGATCAAGCGCTTGAAAATCTCGGCTACACCAAGCCTGTCGGCGGGTGAGTGCTCCCGGCTGCGGCGCCGATGAGTCGGTCGTGTGCTTCGGCGCAGTCCCGATTTGGGCCACTCGGCGCTGTGCCAGAGCGCGGCAGTGGTGTTGTTATCGCCAGGACGTCTGTCGCGGGAGATCGGCTATTCGATGGCAGCACCAAAAATAGCGTGCCAGCCTCGCCCCGAGAATGTCCGCGATGTCCTCCATCTCGATACCTGCCGCGGCACAAGCCTGAGCACTGTGGCGGTCCAGGAGCTCGCCCAGGGCGCTGCGCCACTCTTCGCGCTTGGCCCAGGCGATCAGTCCGGCGATATCGTGCGCCATGGCAGGACGATGCCTCCGATCAGGGTGGACGCGGATGGTCGATCGGGGCTCCGCACAGAACAAGAGCTTGGGGACGGAGAAAGGATATTGGCCCACAGCTTCGACCAGCAGGCGGTCGCCACGCTGAATAAGCCGCCAGTATCTCGCCCGAAAGCCGTGCGATCTCAATGCAGTAAAGCTTGAGGGTTAAATCGCCCTACCCTCAAGGTCCGGAGAGTCTCCGGCATTTCGGAGAGAAAACCCGGCTCTGTTGCGGTGCAGCACCATCAAGGTTGCCGCAGAAACCCGGGCCAAACCTGCGGATCAGCGCTCTAGAGCACTTTGATGTTGCTTGGAATCGCGCGTTCTGATTCGACGCTGTT
>NZ_JCACHA010000922.1:0-7354 GCF_059503625.1 Skermanella sp. | reverse complement strand
CTTCTATGCGGATCAGGGTGCGGAGTTCGGCGGCGCCGGGGCAGCGCGGGATCGAGGCGACCGCCTCGTCCACCAGATCGTCCAGCCGCATCAGGGCGCCGTCGATGCCAAGCTCGCGGGCGGCACTCATGCGGTCCAGCGCCGCATCGCGCCCGACCGGCTTGCCGAGGTCTTCGGCGTTGCCGGCGGCGTCGCGCAGGTCGTCGGCGACCTGGAAGGCTTCGCCCAGCCGTTCGCCGAGGTCGCGCCAGGGATCGGCGTCGTGTCCGGCGGCAACGGCGCCGCAGACGGTCGCCGCCGCGAACAGCGCCCCGGTCTTCGCCCGGTGGTAGGCGCGGAGGTCGGCCTGCGGCTCGCATTCCCACGCTTGGCCCGCGACGATGCCGAGCGGCATCCCGACCGCGCGGCCGACGCTGAGCACCAGTCCGGCAAGGCGGAGCGGCGGGCAGGCGGTTTCCCGCGCCAGCGTCTCGAACGCCAGGACGATCAGGGCGTCGCCGGCAAGGACCGCCAGCGGCTCGCCGAACGCCCGGTGGACGGACGGCTTGCCGCGCCGCGTCGCCGCGTCGTCGAAACAGGGAAGGTCGTCGTGGACCAGCGATGCGCAGTGCAGCAGCTCGATGGCGGAGGCCGCCGCCGTGGCGGGTGCCGCATCCTCGATCCCGCAGGCATGCGCCACCGCAAGGCACAGGCGCGGCCGGATTCGGGCGCCGCCGGGAAAGACTGCGTAGCGAAGGGCGGATGCCAGCCTGGGGGGAGCGCCGGAAGCCTCCGCCCGGCTCAGCGCCTCGTCCAGGGCTTGTTCGATCTTGTTGACCCCATCCATGGGCAGCCTCCCCCGCTTTGATGAAGACCCAGCTTGTTGTAAACCAAGCTTACCGTGATTGACTGTCCATTGACATTGACACTACTATTCGTCCGGATCAACGACATTCTTGGACCTGCCGGTGAGACGAAAATCGTGAGACGGAAATCGTGACGGAAAAACGGGTTGTCATCGTGGGTGCCGGCATCGCCGGCCTGACCGCCGCCTTGCGGCTGGCGGTCCATGGGATGAAGGTCACCGTCGTCGAGAAGGCCGGCAGCCCCGGCGGCAAGATGCGGGAGGTCGAGGTCGGCGGTGCCCGGATGGACGCCGGGCCGACCGTCTTCACCCTGCCCTATATCTTCGAGGAGATCTTCGCCGAGGCAGGGACCAATCTTGCCGACCACGTCACCCTGCGCCGGGCCGAGGTTCTGGCGCGGCATGCCTGGACCGACGGGTCGCGGCTGGACCTGTTCGCCGATATCGACCGCTCGGCCGATGCCATCGGCAGGATGGCCGGCGCGGCGGAAGTGAAAGGCTTCCGCAGCTTCTGCGCGGAGGCGCGGCGGACCTGGAACACGCTGGAAACCTCCTACGTCCGCAGTCCGCAGCCGAGCATCAAGGGGCTGGTCGAGGGAGCCGGCCTGCGCGGGCTTGGCAACCTGTGGCGGATCAGGCCGTTCGATACGCTCTGGGGCGCCCTTGGCGATTACTTCCACGATCCGCGCCTGCGCCAGCTTTTCGGCCGCTACGCGACCTATTGCGGGGCCTCGCCGTTCCAGGCCCCGGCCACGCTGATGCTGGTGGCGCATGTCGAGCAGGAGGGCGTCTGGCTGGTCGAGGGCGGCATGGCGCGGCTGGCGGAAGCGCTGGCCGGTCTGGCGCGCGACTCCGGCGTCGAGTTCCGCTACGGCGTCGCCGTGAAGGCGATCACAGCCGGCCACGGTAGGGTAGACGGCGTCGAACTGGTCGGCGGGGAGCGGATCACGGCGGATGCCGTCGTGATCAACGCCGATACTGCCGCCTTGGCGTCTGGATTGTTCGGCGCGCGGATGACCCGAGCAGCCCCCCCTACCCCGCCGTCCCAGCGATCGCTGTCTGCCGTGACCTGGAACATGGTGGCGGAGGTCGAGGACTTCCCGCTGTCGCGCCACACCGTCTTCTTCTCCGACGACTACAAGGCGGAGTTCGACGACATCTTCGGCCATTGGCGCCTGCCAGCCCGGCCGACCGTCTATGTCTGCGCCCAAGACCGCGACGCCGATACCGGCATGGCTCGGCAAGGGCCGGAGCGGCTGATGTGCCTGATCAACGCGCCGGCCATCGGCGACACCCACACTTTTACCGACAAGGAGATCGAACAATGCGCGACCCATACCTTCGGCATTCTGGCGCGCTGCGGACTTCGGCTGAAGCGCTCTCCGGATCGGACGACGGTCACGAATCCGACGGATTGGAACCGGCTGTTTCCAGCCACGGGCGGAGCGCTCTACGGCCCGGTGGGGCACGGCTGGAAGGCCTCGTTCAGCCGCCCGACCGCGCGGAGCCGGATACCCGGCCTCTATCTGGCGGGGGGCAGCACGCATCCGGGACCGGGCGTCCCGATGGCGGCCTTATCAGGCCGGATGGCGGCGGGGCTGCTGCTGCAAGAGTTCGCCCAACGGGAGTCAGGTTCGACGAGCCGGTCGTCCGCAACGGCTACGCGTGGTGGTACATCGACGCGCTGAGCGACGACGGCAAGCAGGGGCTGACCGTCATCGCCTTCATCGGCAGCGTGTTTTCACCCTATTACGCCTGGGCGCGGCGGCGCGGCCATGCCGACCCGCAAAACCACTGCGCGCTGAACGTCGTCCTGACGGGACCGGGCGGCAACCGCTGGAGCATGACCGAGCGGCCTCGGCGTTCTCTTAAGCGCGACGCGGCGCATCTGGAGATCGGCGCCAGTTCGCTAAGATGGGACGGGACGGCGCTGGAGATCGACATCAGCGAGACTTGCATGCCGGTGCCGTCGAAGATCCGGGGCACCGTGCGCGTCATTCCGGAAGCGGTGACGGCGGGACCGTTCAACCTGGACATGAAGGGACGGCATCGCTGGTGGCCGATATCGCCGCGCTGCCGGGTGGAGGTGGCGTTGACCAGCCCGGCCCTGAGCTGGAACGGGGCCGGATACTTCGACACCAACGACGGCGACGAAGCCCTGGAAGATGCCTTCACGACCTGGGACTGGTGCCGGGGCAATACCGGCCGGGGCGCCAGCATCCTCTACAACGTCGAACGGCGCGGCGGCCCGCCGCTGGCGCTGGCGCTGGAGGTGGACCGGGCGGGTGCCGTCGAGCGGTTCGACCCGCTGCCGGTCGCAACGCTTCCGGCGACTCGCTGGTGGCGGATCGGTCGCCAGACGCGGGCGGACGCCGGGCACCCTGTTACGGTGGCCGAAACGCTGGTGGACGCGCCGTTCTACGCGCGGTCAGTGCTGAACACGCGGATCGCGGGCCAGCCGGTCACGGCGATGCACGAGAGCCTGTCGCTCGACCGCTTCAGCACCGGCTGGGTGCAGGCGCTGCTGCCGTTCAGGATGCCGCGCGTGCCGTGAGGAGTTGGAAAACGTAAACGCGGCCAAAGGCCGCGTTTACGAGCCTCGGCAGTCCTGAGTGGATCACTTCGCTGACGCTGTCATAACGTTCGCTCTCGACATAGCTGCGGGCGAATTTCTCAAGACATGGAGTGTGGAGCGGAAGATGAGGGGCAACCGGCGCTCGCCCGAAATAAGGACCTGCCCCGGTTTTCAGTGCCTCCGGTTTTCCGGCGGCATGCGGACGTTGGCGCCGGGGCCGGTCTCGCCGAGTTTCTGCTGTTTGCGCTTGGTGCGAACTGCTTGATAAATAACGGCTACCAGTACGATCAAGAGCGTAAGACCAGCGAGCAGCCAGACCAGTGAACCGCTTCCAGAAGCATCCATAACCTGTTCCTTCCTGATGTGGGGAGCGTGCGATTTCTATGTCGTGATCGCTCCCAACCGAATCCCGATGAAATAGTTCCGGGATTTCCCTTTAGGACGGCAAGTCCTTGTCTTTGCTCTGTTTCTCATTCGGCTTCTCGTAGCGCTTCAGCGATCTCAGCTCCCAGACGATCCAGGCCGCGACGCCGCCGAAGACGAGGAGGAGTTCGATCGCGGCGAACCAGCCGTCAGCCATGGCGCTGAAGGGCGGCGCGCTGGCCGCGTTCCAGGCGTTCGAACAGCGTGATCAGCCAGATCACCTGATCGGGAGACTGCGCCGGGGTTTCTTCCGCCGCGACCGACGCCGCCACTGCTTCGACCAGGAAGCGTGTCGCTTCCAGCGGTGGATGAGCGGTGCCGGAGCAGCGGCCGGCCGCCGCAGCGACCAGCGACCGGCCGAGCAGGCGGGCCTTCCTCGAGCGCGGCACGACGGCGCGGGACGCGATCGAATCGCCGCCCCGGAAGGCGACCTCGTGCCCGATCCCGGCGTAGAGATGGCGTGCGGCGGAGATGCCGGGCCGGCAATCGGCGGGAAGCCGGGCGATGCCGTCGTCGGCGCGGCGGTAGAGGGCATCGGCGGCGCTCAGCAGGCGCAGCACGACGCTGCCGAGAGCCTCGGTGAAGGCCGGGGCGGCCAGCCAGGCGTCGGGGTCGATGCCGGCCTCCCGCAGCCAGTCGAGCGGCAGATAGAGCCGGCCCATGCGGGCGTCCTCGCCGACATCGCGGGCGATATTGGAGAGCTGCATCGCGACGCCGAGGTCGCAGGCCCGCGCCACCACGTCGGGCGAGCGTTGCCCCATCAGCACCGCCATCATGGCGCCGACGGTGCCGGCGACGCGTGCCGCATAGGCCTGGAGCTCGCCGAGGTCGGCGGGCCGGCGGCCCTGGATATCCCACTCGAAGCCCTCGAACAGGGCTTCCAGGATGCGTCTCGGGATGCCGAAGCGCTCGACCGCATCGGTGAGCGCCCTGTCGACCGGCGACGGCAGCGGACGGCCGGCGTAGATCCGCTCCAGACGGACGCGCAGGCGGTCGAGGCGCTCGGCGGCGGAGCGGTCACCTGGGCAGTCCACCGCGTCGTCGGCCAGCCGGCAGAAGGCGTAGAGCGCCGAAGCGGGACCGCGCACCCGTGCCGGCAGGAGCAGGGAGGCCGCGTGGAAGGTGCGCGACTCCCGCCGCAGCACCCGCCGGCACGCGGCGATGTCGGCGGCGAGGTTGGCGGCACTATCAGCGGCGATTTCAGCGGCGCCGGATTTCTGCTGCATCCGGCACCACCATGTCCAATACCCGTGCGGAGGAAAGTACGCCCGGCAGCCCGGCTCCCGGATGGGTGCCGGCGCCGACCAGATAAAGCCGGTCCACCTCTTCGCTCCTGTTGTGGGGACGGAACCAGGCGCTTTGCGTCAGGATCGGCTCCAGGCCGAAGGCGGCGCCCTTGAACGAAGACAGCCGGTCCTGGAAGTCCTGCGGGGTCAGCAGGCGCGACGTGACGATCTCCCGGCCAAGGCCGGGCAGCAGCGTTTCGGACAGGCGGCGCTCGATCCGGCTGCGGTATTCCTCCGCCATGACGGACCAGTCGGTGCCGCTGTCCAGATGCGGCACGCAGGACAGCACGTAGAAGGAGTCGCACCCGGCGGGCGCCAACGACGGATCGGTCGCGGTCGGGCGGTGGAGGTAGAGGCTGAAGTCAGGCGCCAGCACCTTGCGCTCGAAGATGTCGTGCAGCAGCTCGCGGTAGCGGGGGCCGAGCAGAATCGTGTGGTGCGCTACGTCGGCGTATTGCCGGCGGGTGCCGAAATACCAGACGAACAGGCTCATCGAATAGCGGGCCTTCTCGATCCGCTTGTCGGTCCAGCGCCGCCGGTCTTCCGGCGCCACAAGATGCCGGTAGGTCCAGGCGCTGTCGGCGTTGGAGACGACGACATCCGCCGCGATCTCCTCGCCGGACGCTAGCCGGACGCCGGTAGCTCGCCCGTCGGTGACGAGGATGCGGGCGATCTCCGCGTTGCAGCGGAGCGTGTTGCCCTGCCCCTCGATCAGGCCGACGAGGCCCCGGACCAGCGATCCCGTGCCGCCCATCGCGAAATGAACGCCCCAGCGCCGCTCCAGGAAGGCGATCAGGCTGTAGATCGAGGTGGTGGCGAAGGGGTTGCCGCCGACCAGCAGCGGATGGAAGCTCAACACGACCCGCAGCCGGGCATCGCGGACATGGCGGCAGACGAGGTCGTAGACGGAGCGATGGCCGGCCAGCCGCACCAGATCGGGCAGCACCCGCGCCATGTCGGTCCAGTTGTCGAACGGCACGTGGCCGAGCTTTTCGAAACCGATCCGGAACCGCGCCTCACTGGCTTTCAGGAAGCTTTCATAACCCGCGACGTCGCCGGGGGAAAACCTGGCCACTTCCGCCCGCATGGCGTCGGGGTCGCCGGAGTACTCGAAGACTTCGCCATCGTCGAAGCGGATGCGGTAATAGGGCGAGACGGGGCGAAGGTCGACATCGTCGGATAGGCTGCGGCCGCAGAGCTGCCAAAGCTCTTCCAGCAGGAAGGGAGCGGTGACGATGGTCGGGCCGGCGTCGAAGGTGAAGCCGTCCTGCCGGTAGACATAGGCCCGGCCGCCGGGAGCATCCAGCTTCTCCAGCACGGTGACGCGGTAGCCCTTTGCTCCCAGCCGGACGGCGGCTGCCAGCCCGCCGAACCCGCTGCCGATGACGACGGCGTGGGGAGCGTCCGGTGCAGACCGGAGATGGATGGAACGCCGCGCTGAAGTGGGTGTCATGATGTTCATCAATCACGAGCGTAACACCAAGTTTACACCGTGCCTAGTCCATATCGGCCTATCGGATGGTCGGATCCCTAGGCCTGTAAGCCGGCCCTGCCCCTATACCGCCATGCCTGAACGAACACGACCCTAAGTATGTGGGAAGTAACACGTTAGTTTCGGGACTTTTTACAAGTACCGGCCCGTCATCCAGGTACAGAGATGAGGTTTCGTCGATAGTACAGGGAGAGTGGCATGCGTAAATTGATGGCGCCATTGGCACTGATGCTTGCACTGGGACTCGTTGTCCCGACAAGCGCCAGCGCCAAGGAAGACGCCTCACGCGCCGCAGCTCTACAACAGTTGAAGAATACTAAAAAAGCTGTTGAAGACAGCGTCGCGAAGAAGGCCGACGACAAGGGCCTGTCCGGCAAGGGCAAGGACGATAAGGGTAAGGACGACAAGGGCCGCGGGGTTGCGAACGACGACCAGATGAAGAGCTGCTACGTCTATACATCCGCCGGAAAGCAGCCGCGTCCGGATCAGCGGCACATCTCCAAGGCCGACAAGATGCGCCTGAAGTCGAACGACAAGTTGAAGCAGCTTGCGGGCATGATCTTCCATGACGATGCCGTCCGCTACCCGGAAAAGGCGGACGATCCGAAGTCGTACAATCCCCGCTACAATCTCTACAGCAAGGATGACCGCATGGGCCGGAAGGCCTGCGTCCTCTTCTAAGATCACACGACAGTTTCCGTTATCAGCCGATGCCTGGGTCCTTTAGGGGGGAC
>NZ_JCACHA010000921.1:0-7365 GCF_059503625.1 Skermanella sp. | reverse complement strand
CGTGAAGTAGTCCCGACCGGAAGTTTCCGTCATTTCACACAGGCTCATGGTGTGCTATCGGTCCGGCCCTGGTTTCCGGATTTGAACAGCATTCCCAATGAGCCGAGCCCCATGAGCGTCGCCGTCCGTTTCGCTCCCAGTCCGACCGGTATGCTCCACGTCGGCAACATCCGTCTGGCGCTGATCAACTGGCTGTTCGCCCGTGCGCACGGCGGCAGTTTCCTGCTGCGCCTGGACGATACCGACCTGGAGCGTTCGACGGCGGAATTCGCCGCCGGGATCGAGCGTGACCTGGGATGGCTTGGGCTGGATTGGGACCGCTTCGCCCGCCAGTCCGACCGCCTCGACCGCTACCATCTGGCGATGGAAGCGCTGAAACGCTCCGGCCGGCTTTATCCCTGCTACGAGACGGCCGAGGAACTGTCCCTGAAGCGCAAGAGCCTGCTCGGACGCAGCCTGCCGCCCATCTACGACCGGTCCGCCCTCAAGCTGACCGACGAGGATCGCGCGCGGCTGGAGACGGAAGGCCGCAAACCGCATTGGCGCTTCCTGCTCCGGCACGACCCGGTCGAATGGGACGATCTGGTGCGCGGTCCGCAGCACTTCCATGGCCGCGACCTCAGCGACCCCGTCCTGATCCGGGAAGACGGCCGCATCCTCTACACGCTGTCGTCCATCGTGGACGATATCGAGCTTGGCATCACCCATGTCATCCGGGGGGAGGACCACGTCGCCAACACCGCCGTGCAGATCCAGCTTTGGCAGGCGCTGGATGGTCCCGTGCCGACCTTCGCCCATCTGCCGCTGCTGAGCGACGCCACCGGCGCCGCCCTGTCCAAGCGGCTCGGCAGCATCGGCATCTCCCATCTGCGCGACGAGGAGGGGGTCGAACCGATGGCGATCAACAGCCTTCTCGCCAAGCTCGGCACGTCGGACGCCATCGAAGCCCGGCTGACGCTGGCAGAACTGGTGGCCGAGTTCGACATGGCGAAGGTGTCGCGCGGCGCCCCCAAGTTCGACCCGGAGGAACTGAAGCGCCTGAACGCCCGCGTGCTCCACGCGACTCCCTTCGAAACCATCGCCGCGCGGCTCGCCGCCAAGGGCTATGCCGGCGTGGACGAGGTCTTCTGGAACGCCGTCCGGGCCAATTTGTCCCGCCTGGACGACATCGCCGACTGGTGGCACGTAGCACGGGAGCCGATCCAGCCCGTTATCGGAGACGCCGAATTCGCCGCCGCCGCCGCGTCGCTGCTGCCGCCGGAGCCGTGGGACGACACGACCTGGGGCGCCTGGACCAATGCCGTCAAGACCGCCACGGGCCGCAAGGGCAAGGCGTTGTTCATGCCCCTGCGTCAGGCTCTCACAGGCCTGGATCATGGACCGGAACTCAAGAATTTGTTACCTCTGATAGGCCGCGAACGGGCAAGCGCCCGGCTCGCCGGACAGGTTTCGTAAGGATAAACCCGGTGCCGCTCGATCTTTTCAATACGCTCACCCGCCGGAAAGAACATTTTGAACCGCTGGTAGCGGGCAAGGTGGGCCTCTATGTCTGTGGCCCGACCGTCTATGATTACGCCCATATCGGAAATGCGCGGCCGGTGGTCGTGTTCGACGTGCTGTACCGGCTGCTCAAGCACCTCTATCCGGAGGTGCGCTACGTCCGCAACATTACCGACGTCGACGACAAGATCATCGACCGGGCTAGCCAGAGCGGCGAGCCGATCGACAGCGTGACCGCGCGGACGACGGAGGCCTATCACCAGGACATGGCGGCGCTGAACGCGCTGCCGCCTGATATCGAACCGCGAGCGACCCGCCACATCGCCCAGATGGTCCGCATGATCGGGAAGCTGATAGACCAGGGCAACGCCTACGAGGCGGACGGCCACGTCCTGTTCAGCGTCCCGTCCATGCCGGACTACGGCAAGCTCTCCCGCCGCTCGCGCGACGAGCTGATCGCCGGGGCGCGCGTCGAAGTGGCGCCTTATAAGCGCGATCCCGCCGATTTCGTGCTGTGGAAGCCCTCCGCGGACGACATTCCCGGCTGGCCGAGCCCCTGGGGACGCGGACGGCCCGGCTGGCATATCGAGTGCTCTGCCATGGCCGCCGAGCATCTGGGTGAAACCTTCGACATCCATGGCGGCGGGCTGGACCTGATCTTCCCGCACCATGAGAACGAGATTGCGCAGTCCGTCTGCTCTCACGGCGGGGCACCTCTCGCGCGCTATTGGGTGCATAACGGCTTCCTGACCGTGGAAGGCGAGAAGATGTCCAAGAGCCTGGGCAACTTCTTCACCGTCCGCGACCTGCTGGGCGAGTTCCCGGGCGAGGCGATCCGCCTGACCCTGCTCGGCGCCCATTACCGCCAGCCGCTCGATTTCACCCGCGACCTCCTGCGGCAGTCCAAGGGCAACCTGGACCGCTGGTACAACGCTCTCCGCTGCGCCGGTGAAGTCCCGTCCGAGACCGATGTCCCGTTCGAAGTCCTGGCCGCCCTTGAGGACGATCTGAACACGCCGATGGCGATCGGCCACGTCCACGCACTGGCGACGGCGCTCAACAAGGCGACCGATCCGGCCGAGAAGGCCAGGTTGAAGGGCGGTTTGCTGGCGGCGGGACGCCTGCTCGGCATCCTGCAGCAGGATCCGGTCGCCTGGTTCCAGGGCGAAGCCGGCGGAGCTGTGGCAGACGACGCCGCCGTCATCGAAGACCTGATCGAACGGCGCAAGGAAGCCCGCAAGTCGAAGAACTTCGCGGAAGCGGATCGCATCCGGAAGGAACTGACCGACATGGGCATCGTGCTCGAGGACGGCCCCGGCGGCACCACCTGGAAGCGGGCATGACCATGGGCGACCGGATATACCTGTTCGACACGACGCTCCGTGACGGCGCCCAGACCCAGGGTGTCGATTTTTCGGTCGCCGACAAGATAGCGATAGCGCGGGAACTGGATCTGCTGGGTATCGACTATATCGAAGGCGGCTGGCCGGGCGCCAACCCGACCGACGACGCCTTCTTCGCCGACCCGCCGGAACTCCGCAACGCCACCTTCACGGCATTCGGCATGACCCGCCGTCCCGGCCGCAGCGCCGCCAACGATCCGGGCCTGGCCAGCTTGACCAGCGCCAAGTGCGACGCCGTCTGCATGGTCGGCAAGACCTGGGACTTCCATGTCGATGTCGCGCTGAACATCCCGCGCGACGAAAACCTGGATCTGATCCGCGACAGCATCGCCCTGATCGTCGAGCGGAAGGGCGAAGCGCTGTTCGACGCCGAGCACTTCTTCGACGGCTACAAGGCCAATCCCGACTATGCGATCCGGTGCCTGCTGGCCGCCTACGAGGCCGGCGCACGCTGGATCGTGCTGTGCGACACCAATGGCGGCACGCTGCCGGACGAGGTCGAAAGCATCGTCCGCGCCGTGACGGAGCGCATTCCAGGCACCAGCCTCGGCATCCACACGCACAACGACACCGACAATGCCGTCGCCAATTCGCTGGCGGCGATCCGTGCAGGCGCCCGGATGGTGCAGGGGACGCTGAACGGGCTGGGCGAGCGCTGCGGCAACGCCAACCTCGTGTCCCTGATCCCGACGCTCATGCTCAAGATGGGCTTCGAGACCGGGATCTCGGCGGAGGGATTGCGCCGTCTCTCCCACGTCTCCCGCACCGTGGACGAGCGGCTGAACCGCGCGCCCAACCGGCACGCTCCCTATGTCGGGGAAAGCGCCTTCGCCCATAAGGGCGGCCTCCACGTCTCGGCGGTCGAGAAGGACCCGGCCAGCTACGAGCATGTCGAGCCTTCGACTGTCGGCAACCGGCGGACCATCGTCGTGTCCGATCAGGCCGGCCGGTCCAACCTGCTCGCCCGTTTCCGCGAGATCGGGATCGAGATCGACGCCAGGGACGAACGGATCAACACCCTGGTCGATCTGGTCAAGCGCCGCGAATATGACGGCTACGCCTATGACGGGGCGGAGGCGAGCTTCGAGCTTCTGGCCCGGCGCGGCCTGGGCGAGGTCCCCGACTTCTTCCGCCTCCAGTCCTTCCGCGTGATCGACGAGCGGCGCTGGAACGCCCGGAATGAATTGATCACCCTGTCGGAAGCGACCATCAAGCTCGACGTCGGCACCCAGTCCGTCATGACGGTGGCGGAAGGGAACGGCCCGGTCAACGCGCTTGACACCGCTCTCCGCAAAGCCCTGCTGCCGGTCTATCCTGCCCTGGAAGGCCTGCGGCTGGTCGACTACAAGGTCCGCATCCTGACCCCCAACGACGGGACCAAGGCCGTGACGCGGGTCATGATCGAGAGCACCGACGGCCACGGCAACCGCTGGACCACGGTCGGGGTATCGGCCAACGTGATCGACGCCTCCTACAACGCGCTGCACGACAGCATTACATACCGGCTGTTCCGTGCCTCGGGCACCGGAACGCCGGACGCATCATCCGACGACAGATAGAGACATGGCAGGAACCAACCCGATGCGGGAGTCCGTCCTGGGCGGCCCCGCGATCATTCTGATCGAACCGCAGCTTGGCGAGAATATCGGCACCTGTGCCAGGGCGATGTTGAACTGCGGCCTGACCGACCTTCGTCTGGTCCGTCCGCGCGATGGCTGGCCGAGCGGCAGCGCCAAGGCCGCTGCCTCCGGTGCCGATATCGTGCTCGACAACGCCCGTCTGTGCGACACGACGGAGGAGGCGATCGCCGACCTTTCCCACGTCTTCGCCACGACGGCCCGGAACCGCGGAATGATCAAGCGCATCATGACCCCGCGCGAAGCGGCGGTGGAGATGCGGGCACAGTCGGCCGCCGGACTTGCGACCGGCGTGCTCTTCGGGCCGGAACGCACCGGCCTGTTCAACGACGATCTGGCGCTGGCCGATACCAGCCTGACGGTCCCGCTCAACCCGTCGTTCAGCTCGCTCAACCTGGCGCAGGCGGTGCTGCTGATCGGCTATGAATGGTATCAGACGGGCGACGTGACGCCCGGCCGCTATCTCCATACCGGCGCCACCCGCCCGGCCAATAAGGAAGAACTGGTAAACTTCTTCGATCACCTGGAGCAGGAACTGAGCGGCAGCGGCTTCTTCTCGTCGCCGGAAAAGAAGCCCTCAATGATTAGATCGATAAGAAATTGCTTCCAGAGGATGGACTTGACGGAACAGGAGGTCCGGACTTTCCATGGCATAGTGTCAGCCTTGACCGGCCGGAAGCGAGTTTATCCCAAAGAATAGGTCTGATGGATACTTCCCTAACTACCATTTAGTGGCATGTTCCTTGCTGATACTCCGATAGTTCGTATATCGGAGGACACCATGGACTTAAGAAAATTTGGCGAAAGCCTCATTCGCGCAATCCGCCATTTGCAAATTGCGGGGCAACCTGCAAAACCCCGGGTCAGAGTGGCGGAAGCAGGCATTCTGCTCAACGATGCGACGATCGAGATCGAATCCGTCATCGAAGAGATCGAACGGTCCGGTATCGATGGCGGTGTCAGGGCCGACCTGCACGAAGCGACGGCGCTGATCCAGGAGGCACTCCAGCTACTCACCGGCGTCCATCAGCGACTGGCGTAGAAGCGGGTACGGACGCGATCTTCGCACAGTGATCGATCGCTTTCCGCCTCATGGCCGGTATGCCGATGCAATGGACATTCCCGCATGATCATTGCGTCGGCAAGTGATCGGACTCGAAAAGATGCCGCTTCGCGGCGCTTTCCTTGCCGCCCCGGTGCATCGGTATTTGACTTTGCCTTCCGCATCCGTATAGTGCGGCGCTTCCTCCCAAGAAGGTGGGCGTGCTTATGGTAACGCCCCGTCCGCGGACGTTCGCTTCCGGCAGGACCTATTGGGACAACAAACAGTGCTGAAAGCGATAATCGTATGAGCAAGCGTCAAGAGTCCAAGTACAAGATCGACCGCCGTTTGGGCGTCAACCTCTGGGGCCGCCCCAAGAGCCCGATCAACCGCCGTGAGTACGGCCCCGGCCAGCATGGTCAGCGCCGCAAGAAGCCGTCCGACTTCGGCTTGCAGCTGATGGCCAAGCAGAAGCTGAAGGGCTACTACGCCAACATCGGCGAGAAGCAGTTCCGCCGTCTCTACGCCGAAGCCGTCCGCCGCCGTGGCGACACCGGCGAGAACCTGATTCAGCTGCTCGAGCGTCGTCTCGATGCGGTCGTCTACCGCATGAAGTTCGTCCCCACTCCGTTCGCGGCCCGTCAGTTCGTCAACCACGGCCATGTCCGCGTCAACGGCAAGCGGGTCAACATCCCGTCCTACCAGGTCAAGGACGGCGACCTGATCGAGGTCAAGCAGAAGTCCAAGCAGATGGCGCTGGTCCTCGAGGCGATCGCTTCGGGCGAGCGCGACATCCCCGATTACCTGGACGTTGATACCGGCGCTCTCAAGGGCACCTTCGTCCGCGCTCCGGCTTTCGCCGACGTGCCGTATCCGGTCCAGATGGAACCGAACCTCGTGGTCGAGTTCTACAGCCGCTAATTTCCGGCTGATACAAACTTAATAAGGGCCGCCTGTGCGAACAGGCGGCTTTTTCTTTATATGCTCGATGCCCGGCCGTGCTCGACGGCCAGAACTCAGTGCCTGGCGCGATGGCTCAGAAAAGCGTCGGTGCTGTAGATCGCCAGCGCCAGCCAGATCAGGCCGAAGGCGACGGCATGGGCGCCGCTGAACTCCTCGCCGAAGACCATCACGCCGATCGCCAGTTGAAGCGTCGGGGACAGATACTGCATCAGGCCTACCGTGGACAGCTTCAGGCGCTGAGCGCCCATATTGAAGAAGATCAGGGGCAGGGCCGTGATGACGCCCGAGACGACCAGCAAGGACGCCATGCCGGGAGCATCGAGCGAGAACGTCGCAGTCCCGTCGCTCCACAGCCAGAGCAGATAGGCCGCCGCCAGCGGCGTCAGCATCGCCGTCTCGACCAGCAGGCCGACCAGCGGATCGATGGCTGCTTTCTTGCGGATCAGGGCATAGAAACCGAACGACGTCGCCAAGGTCAGCGAAATCCACGGCAGCTCACCCAGGCTGACCAGCAGGCTGGAAACGCCCAGCGTGGCCAGCGCTACGGAGAACAGCTGCTTGCGGTTCAGCCGTTCTCCCAGGAACAGCATGCCGAGCAGGACGTTGATTAGCGGATTGATGTAGTAGCCAAGGCTGGTCTGCACGATATGGTCGTTATTGACGGCCCAGATGAACAACCCCCAGTTTGTCGTCACCAGGGCGGTCGTCACGATGTAGAGGCCGACCCTGCGGAGGCTCGACAAGGCTCGGGGGACGTCACGCAGGTCCCGCAGGATCGCGACCAGCACCACCATCAGCAGGAGCGACCAGATTACCCGAT
>NZ_JCACHA010000920.1:0-7365 GCF_059503625.1 Skermanella sp. | reverse complement strand
CACGACGGGCATCCTCGACGGCTTTGTTGCTTTCATTCGGCGACCGGAAGGCGCCGACTTGGATGCCCCAGTCGCCAACCGGCGCGGAGGCCAGTTGTACCGGAACCGACGCTGGAGCGGGCCGAGGCCGCGCCGCCGGGAGGGGTGCCACCGGCACTTGGGCGATGGGAAGGGCGGATGCGACGACGACGGGACGGGATGGCAGCGGCGCTACCGCGGCGGCGATGACAGTACGATCCGGGATGCGCGGCGAAGGCACTGCCGCGAACATCGTGTCGGAAACCCGCCGGGTCGGTTCGACGCCGGCGAGGTTCGGGGAGATCATCGCAACGTAGTTGCGCGTTTCGGACGGAAGGCCGCGGTCGCCTGTCAGATATTCGCCGTAACGGCCGGGGCCGGCATTGTAGGCGGCGAGAAATCCTGGAGAACCGAACTTTTCGTACATCTCCCGCAGATAGGCTGTTCCGGCCAAGATGTTGTCACGCGGCTCGAACGGGTCGGAGCCCAGACCATGCTTGGCGCGGAGTTCCTCGTAGGTCGATGGCATTACCTGCATGAGGCCCATGGCACCGGCCCGGCTGACGATCGGCCTGCCGTTCATATGGGTACGGCCGCCGCTCTCCACCTTCATCACGGCGCGAATCCATTGCTCCGGAACGTCGAACCGCTGGGATGCCTCGGCGATGTGGGTGGCCCAGGGGTCACCGGACAATCCGCCGCTATAGGCGCCGGAAGCTGCCGGGCTGGTCCGGTGGGTCGACGGGGAGCTTGAACAGGCGCTCAGCAGCGATGCCGCGAGCGCGAGGGTGATGCCGATCGATCCGCCGCGTGGCACAGTCCCGCGAAGTCGTTTGACCGGAGCGTCACGGAACGGCGTCGGATTCGGCATGGTTCAACTGTTATGTAAGGACAGGGCTATAAGCTAATAATATCGTTTGGGTTTCCGGTCAACAGTTTCGTCCGCAAGCAAGTCTCCCCTACCCTGCCCTGAGAAGCGGAAGCATGACGGTTCCATTCGTTCCGACGACGTCAAGGAGCGAAGTCATGCTTCCGGCTTCGGCATCAGTAGCCGTAGGACTGCTGCGGCTGGTTTCCGCCACCCTGACTATAGTTCTGGTCGCCCTGGTCGAACTGTCCGCCGCCATCGAGATCGGCGCCGTTGAGATCGCCGGTGACTGAGCTTGCCAGTTCGGGGAAGCTGCGCTCGACGATCCCGATCAGAGCTTCGATCCGGTCGGCCGCGTGGTCGGCCTTGGACTGCAACTCGTCATATTTGCGGCGCAGCTCGTCCAGCTCGGCCCGGGCGCTGTCGCGCTCCTCCACGACGGTGCGGTGTTCGTAGCGCTGCTCGTCCAGCTTCTTCGAGACGCTGTCGATCACCCGGTCAATACGGGCGAGAGCACTGTCCAGCTTGGAAATACGGGTATCGGAGAAGTTTTGAGTATCGCTCATTCTAATCTGCTTGCCTGTCTGAAGGTGCCCCTTTGGGCGGTCATTGATCGCGCGCACCGGAATTTGGGTCAACCTTTTAATCGCTATTCCTTTCCGCTTTCCAAATAAAGTCTCTCCCATATGACGCAGGCGTTGTGGGTAGCGGCCCCAAGGGCGGTATTGTCGAAAATGCACCAGACCGGCGCTTTCTCCGCATCCTCCTCCACCATCCGCGCGATACCGGGCAGCCGGTCCGGCGCATAGTCGGAATGGTAGATCTCGGGCGACCCGTGAAGCCGGTGATAGATCAGGCCGTTCCAGCCGCCCGGAGGCTCGCCGCCCGGATCGGCCGCGACGCGGGCCACGCGGAATCTTTCCAGCATGCCGTCCGGGACGGTGTCGACGAACCAGCTCGGATGCCGGGGTTCCCATACGACGTCGCCGTCGAAGCGGTCGCGGAGTAGCCCCAGGAACGCTTCGACGCGCTTGGGCTGGAAAGGAAAACTGGGGGGAAGCTGTACCAGCAGCGGGCCAAGCCGGTCACCCAGTTCGCGGATTTCACCGAGGAAACGGTCGAGAGGGTCGACGCAGTCGGCCAGCCGCGATTCGTGGGTGATGAGCTTGGGCGCCTTCACCGCGAACCGGAAGCCGTCGGGCACGGACGCCGCCCAGCGGGCATAGGTCGCGGGCTTGTGCGGACGGTAGAACGAGCTGTTGATCTCGACCGCCGGGAGAAAACGCGCGTAGCGCTCGAGATGGCTGCCGTCAGGCGGGAACCAGCCGGCATGCTGCTTTGGGA
Source organism: Skermanella sp. (assembly GCF_059503625.1). Classification (NCBI taxonomy): domain Bacteria; kingdom Pseudomonadati; phylum Pseudomonadota; class Alphaproteobacteria; order Rhodospirillales; family Azospirillaceae; genus Skermanella; species Skermanella sp. The sequence continues at coordinate 5,135 of NZ_JCACHA010000920.1, read as the reverse complement.
TCGACCAGCCGGCACAGCCGACGAATACGGAAAATACGCTCATGCCGCCTAAACCGCGGCATGAGCGTATTGGTTTCCGGCTTCAGTAAAGCAGATCGCGGAACAGCAGCGAGACATCGGGTACGTAGGTCACGATCATCAGACAGGCCAGGATCACCAGCACGAACGGCACCAGGGGCGCCACGATCCGGTCCAGCGGGATGCGGGCGACCTGACAAGCGGCGAACAGGTTGACGCCGAAGGGCGGCGTGATCATGCCCATCGCCAGATTGACCACCATGATCAGGCCGAAGTGGATCGGATCGATCCCGAAATGGCTGGCGACCGGTGCCAGGATCGGCGCCAGCACGATGATCGCGGCCGAGGTTTCGACGAACATGCCGAGCACGAACAGGAAGATGTTGACCGCCAGCAGGAAACCGGCACCCGTCTCGATCGTCTGGACCAGCCACTCGCCGACGGCGACGGGCACGCCGGCGCGGTTGATCAGGAAGCTGAACAGCCCGGCATTGGCGATGATGAACATGATGATCGCGGACGATATCACGCTCTTCCGCAGGATCGGCCCGAGATCCGCGAAGCGGATCTCGCGGTAGATCACCATGCCGACGACCAGCGCATAGAAGACCGCGACGACGGAAGCCTCGGTAGGAGTGAAGACGCCGCCGTAGATGCCGCCGATGATCACGACCGGCATCAGGAGCGCCAGGGCCGACCTTTTCAGGGCGGCGGCGAACCTGAGCTGCCCTTCCCTGTCGTTCTTGCCTAGCCCCTTGATACGGCACCAGACATAGACGAACAGGGTGAGTGCGGCCGCGATCAGGATGCCCGGCCCGATGCCCGCGATGAACAACTCGCCGATGGAAACCTCCGCCGACACGGCGTAGAGGATCATCGGGATGGACGGCGGGATGATGACGCCGAGTTCCGCCGACGTCGCCTGGAGAGCCGCCGCAAAGGGAGCGGGATAGCCGTGACGGACCATGGCGGGGATCAGGATCGCGCCGATCGCGAAGGTCGTCGCGACGCTGGAGCCGGATACCGCCGCGAAGATCATGCACGTCAGGACGCAGGTGCAGGCAAGTCCGCCCTGAACGCCGCCGACGATGGATTTGGCGAAATCGACCAGCCGGGTGGAAATACCCCCGACCTCCATCAGGTTGCCGGCCAGGATGAAGAAAGGGATCGCCGCCAGCGGATAGCGGTCGAGCGAGACGAAGAGCTGCTGGGCCACCAGCAGCAGCGGAAGGTTGGTGAAACCCGCGATGCCGACCACGCTCGCCAAGCCGATCGAAACGGCGATGGGAACGCTGAGCGCGAACAGCACGAGCATCGTTACGAGGATGGTCGTGCTCATGTCGCGGTCTCCTCAAGGGCAGCCGTGCGGCGGTCGAAATAGTGGGCGACCACGGCGAGCAGACTGAAGAACGCTCCCACTGGCAGGGCGGCGTAGGCCCATGCGATCGGGACCTCCAGCCCGGCCAGCGTCTGGAACCGCACCCGCCATGTCATCTGAATGCCGAACCACAGGATCACGCCCAGCAGCGCAAGGCTGCCAAGCGTGATGAATCCCTGCAACAGGCTTTGCAGCCGCCCGGATACCAACCGGTAGGCCAGATCGATCGCCACGAGCGCACCGTGCCGGAACGCGATGGTGATGCCCAGAAAGACCATCCAGATCAGGCAGGTGCGGGTCAGCGCCTCCGACCAGGTGGACGGCTGTTCGAAGATGAAGCGGGTGACGACCTGATAGAACGCGGACACGGCCGCGACCACCAGGCAGGCGGAAGCCGCGTGGCCGATCACCCAGTTGATCGCACCTTCGGCACGCAGAAAGATCCGGATCATGAATTTCGCGGATCAGGGTGCGTAATTGCGGATCTGGTCGATCTTGTCCTTGCCGAACTTCTTCGAATACTCGGCATAGGCCGGCTCCAGCGCTTCCTGGAACTTGGCACGGTCGACATCCGTGATGACCTCCATGCCGGCGGCCCGCAATTCGGCGACACCGTTGGCCTCTACGGCGGCGACCTTCTCCCGCATCGCCTTCGCCGCGACGGCCGCCGCTTCGTGGAACATCTTCTGTTCGTCGGCCGACAGGCCGTCAAAGGTCGACTTCGCCATCAGGATCATGGCCGGCGAATAGACGTGACCGGTCATCGTCAGATACTTCTGCACCTGGGCGAACTTGGACGAAGTGATGACCGGGATCGGGTTTTCCTGCCCGTCCACCGTGCCTTGCTGGAGGGCGGTGAAGACTTCCGTGAACGCCATCGGAGTCGGGAGGACCCCCAGTTGGCGGAAAGCGGTCATGTGGACCTGATTTTCCATGGTCCTGACCTTCAGGCCCTTGGCGTCCGCCGGGGTGTTGATCGGCCGCTTGCTGTTGGTGATGTGCCGGAAGCCGTTTTCACCCCAGGCCAGCGCCTCGATTCCCTTGGCGGGGAACAGCTTCAGCATGTCCTGGCCGATCGGACCGTCGAGCACGGCGCGGGCATGCCGATAGTCCTTGAACAGGAAGGGAATATCGACGATCGCCACTTCCGGCACGAAGTTGCCGACCGGTCCGGTCGATGTCACCACCAGATCGAGCGTGCCGATCTGGGCGCTCTCGATCATTTCCCGCTCGGCACCGTTGGGAGTCGAGACGACCTTGAACTTGCCGTTGCTGCGCTTCGCCAGCTCGTCGGCCAGGGTCGCCGCGGCGACGCCGTAGTGGGACGCCGAGGCCGTCGGATGCCCCAGTTGAAGAACCGTCTCCGCCTGTGACGACGCGGCGAAAGCGAATGTGGTGGAAAGCGTGAGCGCGCACGCGGCGACCCATCGTGTCATCTTCATAGCGTCGGACCTCCCGGTTCCATTGGAACGGCTTCTCGGATGAGCCGTCTGTTATTGAGACATGGTTTACCAGGGGACGGAAAAAGGTCAAACATGAACCTTTTGACCATGCTCGGCTTTTTTGGCCGGGATGGGGTTGAATAGACCCCTCCGTACAGTTTTTCTGGTAAGCTCCGGAGCAACATGGACGCGCCAGAGCATAATAAACGTGGACAGCAAGCCTTCCCTATCACCGGCGGATGATCTTAAGCTGCAAACGCTGATTGAGACTGCTCCCGACGGTATAGTCATCATCGACAGCATGGGCCGGGTCCAGACCTGCAATCCGGCTTGCCTGCATCTGTTCGGCTATGAGACGCATGAAGTTGTCGGCCAGAACGTCAAGATGCTGATGCCCGCTCCCTACCAGGAGGAGCATGACACATATCTCCGCAATTACCATGAAACCGGCCGCCGCCGCATCATCGGCATCGGGCGGGAAGTCCATGGCAAGCGCAAGGACGGGACGGTGTTTCCGCTCGAACTCTCGGTCGGAGAGGCCGGCAGCGGCGACGGCAAGGTCTTCATCGGCATCCTTCGCGACATAACGCAAAGGACGCAGCACGAGACGGACCTGCTGGAGCGTAAGGCGCGCCTGACATCGATCCTGGAGACGGTCCCGGACGCCATCATCGTGATCGACGACCAGGGGTTCATCGAATCCTTCAGTCCGGCGGCCGAGCGCCTGTTCGGCTACTCCTCGACCGATGTGGTCGGCCGTAACGTCAGCGTCCTGATGCCGGCGCCCTACCGCGCCGCCCATGACGGCTACATGAACCATTATCTCACCACGGGCGAGAAGCGGATCATCGGCATCGGCCGGGTCGTCGTCGGCCAGCGTGCCGATGGCGCCACTTTCCCGATGGATCTGGCCGTCGGTGAAGTCAATCTGGGCGGCCGCCGGCTGTTCACCGGTTTCGTGAGGGATCTGACCGAGCACCAGCACGCGGAAAAGCGGCTTCAGGACCTGCAAAGCGAGCTGTTGCACGTGTCCCGCTTCAGCGCCATGGGCCAGATGTCGTCCACTCTGGCGCATGAACTCAACCAACCCCTGACCGCCATCACCAACTATGTCAAAGCCTGCCGCCGCATGATGGACGCGGCCGAAACCAAGCCTTCGCCCAAGGTCCTGGAAACCATGGACAAGGCGGTGGCGCAGGCCGTCCGCGCCGGCCAGATCATCCGCCGGATGCGCGATTTCATCGAAAAGGGGCAGACCGACCGGACGGCGGAAGCCATCAACAAGGTCGTGGAGGAAGCCAGCGCCCTTGCACTGGTCGGCGCCAAGCAGGAGAATATCCGGGTAAACTTCCAACTGTCGCCGGAGGCGCCGACGGTCTGGATCGACAAGATTCAAATCCAGCAGGTGGTGCTCAATCTGGTCCGCAACGCCATGGAGGCACTGATCCAGTCACCGGTCCGCGACCTGACGATAGGCACGGCGGCATCGTCCGACGACATGGTGGAAGTCACCGTCAGCGACACCGGACCCGGCCTGGCCCCGGTCGTGGCTGCAAACCTGTTTCAGCCTTTCATCACCACCAAGCAGAAGGGGATGGGGCTGGGCCTGTCGATATCCCGGTCGATCATCGACGCCCATGGCGGCCGCCTGTGGGCCACGCCGAATCCGGATGGCGGCGTCACTTTCCATTTCACGGTCGAGACGGCCCGTCCCGAGAATCATGATGACGACACCTACTGAGAACAACGGACAACCGACCGTCTTCATCCTGGACGATGACGACGCCGTGCGCGATTCGCTTCAGATCCTGATGGAATCCGCGGGCTTCACGGTCGAAGCCTTTGCATCGCCGCTGGATTTCCTCGGCTCTTCAGCGCCGGGCCGCCCGGGCTGCCTGCTGATCGACGTGCGCATGCCGGAAATGAGCGGCATCGAAGTTCAGGAAAGTCTTGCGGCCAGCAACCGCCAGCTTCCGGTCATCGTGATGACCGGGCATGCCGACGTGCCTCTGGCGGTGCGGGCCATGAAAGCCGGAGCCGTCGATTTCATCGAGAAGCCGTTCGACGACACCGTCATCATCGAAACCGTCCGCCGCGCGCTCGAATCGCGGCCCACAGCCAATCCGGAAATCGCCCAGCGGCTGGCCTCCCTCACTCCCCGCGAGCGGGAGGTACTGGAAGGGCTGGTGGCCGGACGCGCCAACAAGGTCATCGCCTTCGACCTCGACATCAGTCCGCGTACAGTGGAGATCCACCGCGCGCGGGTCATGGAGAAGATGCAGGCGCGCAGTTTGTCG
>NZ_JCACHA010000919.1:0-7373 GCF_059503625.1 Skermanella sp. | reverse complement strand
TCGAGAACAGGTCGGAAAGGGCGAGGAGGAAACTTTGTGCGACAGGTATGCTATCCATTCCGTCCCGGCCTTGCTTGCAGTGTCGAAGCCATACTATCAGCGCGCCGGCTTATGGCAATCGACGCAGCGGCCGCCTGTTCAATCGATCAGGCGCCGGGGCAAAATCGCTGGACGATCGGGAAGATCAGGGCGGACTGTTGCGATGCAGCATAGTCGGTGATGATCACCGTTCCAGGCCGGGCGCAACACCGGGAACTACCCGTGTTCGGCCATGCGCACGCCGGGACCATGGTCGGCATCGGCATCGATGAAGAGGACGCCGCCATCTTCGAGCGCGCGTCGGATCGCCGCGGCCGAAGCACGGTGAAGTTCGTGCTGGCCGTTCTCGAAACCGCGCACGGTGCTGCGGCTCACTTCCGCGCGGGTAGCCAGGTCGTCCTGGGTCCAGGTCAGGAGCGCCCGAGCCGCGCGGCATTGTTCCGGTGTCAAGGACATGCCGCTCCAGATGGGGCGCGCAATCCAAAGATCAATATAGCTCATTTTGGTTGAAACGACCGGTTGCAGGTTTAGCTATGGTCCTGCTGCCGCGGCTCCCGCCGCAAGATTGCCCATTATCGTCCGGCAAGCGTTCAATGAATGGCAGCCGATCTGCCAAGCCCGCGGGCTGCATCCGACACGCGGGACGAGGCCCCCGCAGGAAAGGAGACACGGATGGGGATAACCGACCTTTTTTCGTCCTCGAACGTTCTTCTCGACGTCAGTGCGAATACCAAGCGAGCCCTGCTGGAGTTCATGTCGACCGAGGCGGCAAGCCGGCTCGGCCGGTCCGATCAGGAAATCCTCGACTCCCTGCTGGCGCGCGAGCAGATCGGCTCCACCGCCCTCGGCAAAGGGGTCGCACTTCCCCATGCGGAGCTCGACGGCGACGGGCTGCCGATCGTCCTCCTGGCGCGGCTTAGCCGCGGCATCGATTTCGACTCCCGCGACGACGAGCCGGTCGACATCGTCTTCCTTGTGCTGTGGCCGTCGTCGGGAGGCAAGGGTCTGCTGACCGCGATGTCGGAGATCTGCCGGACGCTGCGCGACCCGCAGTCGCTGCGGCGGATCCGTTCGGCGGAGACTCCGGAAGCCGTCATCGGTCTCGTCCGCCAACTGGCGGCCGCCCGCGACGGCGCCATTCCGGCGACCATTCCTGCGCCGGACGATACCTGAACGCTCCAGACCCGGCGCGTCCGCCGGTATCGCGGACGGAGGGTGTTTCCAAAATTCGCAGACGACCATGACGCCGCGACGCGGCTCCCGCTCGAAGGCCTGACCGTAGGGGATTATGCCAGACGCCTTGCTCCTGATAGCCGCCGTCGGACTTCCGTTCATCGGTGCGATCGCCGCGGCGATTCTGCCGACCCATGCCCGTACGGCGGCGGCCGTACTGGCCGGGGCGACCGCCCTGGCCGAACTGGCGCTTGTCTGGGCCGCCTATCCGACGGTGGCGGCGGGCGGCATCCTCCGGCATGCCGCCGAGTGGATGCCGACGCTAGGATTGGACTTCTCGCTCCGGATGGATGGTTTCGCCTGGCTCTTCGCGGGGCTGGTGTCGGGCGTCGGCGCGCTGGTGGTGCTCTACGCGCGGTACTACATGTCGGCGGACGATCCGGTACCACGCTTCTTCGCCTTCCTGCTCGCCTTCATGGGCTCGATGATGGGGGTCGTGCTCTCGGGCAATCTGGTCCAGCTCGCCTTCTTTTGGGAACTGACCAGCCTCTTCTCGTTCCTGCTGATCGGGTACTGGCATCACACGGCGGCCGCGCGGGACGGTGCCCGCATGGCGCTGACCGTGACCGCCACAGGCGGGCTTTGCCTGTTCGCCGGCGTCCTGATCCTGGGCCACATCGTCGGCAGCTACGATCTCGACCGCGTGCTGGCGTCGGGCGACCTGATCCGGTCGCATCGGCTTTACCTGCCGGCCCTGGTCCTGATCCTGCTGGGAGCGCTGACCAAGAGCGCGCAGTTCCCGTTCCACTTCTGGCTGCCGCATGCCATGGCGGCCCCGACGCCCGTGTCGGCCTACCTGCACTCCGCGACACTGGTCAAGGCGGGCGTCTTCCTGATGGCGCGCCTGTGGCCGGTGATGTCCGGGACCGAGGAATGGTTCTGGATCGTCGGTTCCGCCGGCCTCGCCACGCTGCTGCTGGGCGCCTATGTCGCGATCTTCCAGCATGACCTGAAGGGGCTTCTCGCCTATTCGACTATCAGCCATCTCGGGCTGATCACCCTGCTGCTCGGCCTCAACAGCGCGCTGGCGATGGTGGCGGCGATCTTCCACATCATCAACCATGCGGCGTTCAAGGCATCGCTGTTCATGGCGGTCGGCATCATCGATCACGAGACCGGCACCCGCGACATCCGCCGGCTGTCCGGGCTGAACCGCTTCATGCCCTTCACGGCGCGTCTGGCCCTGGTGGCGGCGGCGGCCATGGCGGGAGTCCCGCTGCTCAACGGTTTCCTCTCGAAGGAGATGTTCTTCGCGGAGGCATTGTCGGCCCAGGCATCGCTGACGCTGCTGCTCGACATTCTGCCGTTCGCCGCCACGGTGGCGAGCGCCTTCAGCGTCGCCTATTCCCTGCGGTTCATCCACGGCGCCTTCTTCGGACCGGACCCTGTCGATCTGCCGCGCACCCCGCACGAGCCGCCTGCCTGGATGAGGTTTCCGGTGGAGATCCTGGTGCTGGGCTGCATCATCATCGGCGTGCTTCCGTCGGCTTCGGTCGGACCCTACCTGGATATGGCCGCGCATTCCGCCCTGGGGTCCGCGACGCCGGACTACAGCCTGGCCGTCTGGCACGGCTTCAACCTTCCCCTGCTGATGAGCTTCACGGCGCTGGCGGCCGGGATCGTGCTCTACCTGGCGCTTCAGCGGCATCTGCGGAAGGGCACGGAAGGTCCGCCGCTGATCCGCCCGCTGGAAGGGCGGCGCATGTTCGAGCGGACCATGGTCTTCCTGTCCTGGCGTCTCGCCCGGTCGCTCGAAGGGGTCTTCGGCACCCGCCGCCTGCAACCCCAGTTGCGGCTGGTGGTCTGCGCGGCCGTCCTGGCCGCAGCCCTGGCCGTCTATCTGCGCGTGCCCGGTCCGGGCAACCTGATGCCCGCCGACATCGATCCGGTGCTTGCCCTGATCTGGGCGATCGGCGCCGTCTGCGCGCTGGGCGCCGCGCGTCAGGCCAAGTTCCACCGGCTGGCGGCGCTGATCCTGCTCGGCGGCACCGGGCTGGTGGTCTGCTTGACCTTCGTCTGGTTCTCCGCGCCGGACCTTGCGCTGACCCAGCTTCTGGTCGAGGTCGTCACGACGATCCTGCTGCTGCTGGGGCTGCGCTGGCTTCCCAAGAGGCTGGATATTCCGGGCTCGCGCGAAGTGCTCACGATGGCGCGCCGCCTCCGGGATCTCGGCATCGCCATCGCCGCCGGCGCCGGCATGTCGGCCCTGGCCTACAGCGTGATGACGAGGGTCCCGCCGGAAATTCTGGCGCAGCACTTCCTGGAGCGGGCCTATGCCGAGGGCGGCGGCACCAACGTCGTGAACGTGATCCTGGTGGACTTCCGCGGCTTCGATACGTTGGGCGAGATCACGGTGCTGGGCGTGGTTGCGCTGACGGCCTATGCGCTGCTGCGGCGGTTCCGTCCGGCGTCCGACAGCGTCGACGTTCCGGAGCAGCAGCGCGACCAGAGCGCCTACGACAAGGCCCGGCCGGACCGGACGGAGGGCGACACCGTCGCCGACTGGCTGCTGATCCCGTCCGTCATCACGCGGCTGCTGTTCCCGGTGATCGGCGTCGTGGCGCTGTTCCTGCTGCTGCGCGGCCACGACCTTCCCGGCGGCGGCTTCGCGGCCGGGCTGACGGCGTCGATCGCCATCATCCTCCAGTACATGGTCGGGGGAACCCAGTGGGCCGAGGCCAGCCTGCGGATACGTCCGATGACCTGGATCGCGGTCGGCCTGCTGCTTGCGACCGGCACGGGGATGGCGGCCTGGGCGGCCGGCCGGCCGTTCCTGACCTCCTACTTCGCCTATGCGGAGATCCCCTTCATCGGCTCGGTCCCGGTCGCAAGCGCCCTGATCTTCGACATCGGCGTTTTCGCGCTCGTGGTCGGCGCCACCGTGCTGATGCTGATCGCGCTCGCCCACCAGTCGGTGCGCGGCCACCGGGCCGTCCCGCGCCCGGCCGCCGCCCCTTCGGCACCGGCACCGGCGCCGGTGCCTCAGCAAGTCGCTCAGCAAGTCCCGGCGGGAGAGGATTGATGGAAATCATCGTTGCACTGGGCATCGGCGTACTGACCGGCTCCGGCGTCTGGCTGCTGCTGCGGCCCCGCACCTTCCAGGTCATCATCGGCCTGTCGCTGCTGTCCTACGCCGTCAACCTGTTCATCTTCTCGACCGGCGGCCTTCGGACGGCGGCGGCTCCCGTGCTGGAGCGCGGCGTTCCGGGCAACCTCGCGGTGCAGGCCGACCCGGTGCCCCAGGCGCTGGTCCTGACCGCCATCGTCATCGGCTTCGCCACGACAGCCCTGTTCCTCGTCCTGCTCCTCGCCTCGCGCGGGCTGACGGGTACCGACCATGTCGACGGAAAGGAGCAGCAGCGGTGAGCGACTGGATGGATCACCTGACGATCGCTCCGATCGTCGTCCCGCTGCTGGCCGGAACTCTGCTGCTGCTGATCGACGACCGCCGCCGCACGATCAAGGCGACGCTTGCCGTCGGCTCGGCGCTGGCGATGGTGGCGCTCGCGGTCCTGCTGCTGATGATGGCGGACGGCACGATGGGAGGAGAGGCCGGGAATGCCGGCGTCGTCCGGATCTACCGGCTGGGCGACTGGCCGTCGCTGTTCGGCATCGTCCTGGTCCTGGACCGGCTTGCGGCGCTGATGGTGCTGCTGACCAGCGTGCTCGGACTGGCGGCCCTGGTGTTCTCGCTGGCGCACTGGCAGCGGGTCGGGCCGTTCTTCCATTCGCTCTTCCAGTTCCAGCTCATGGGGCTGAACGGCGCTTTCCTGACCGGCGACCTCTTTAATCTCTTCGTGTTCTTCGAAGTCATGCTGGCGGCGTCGTTCGGGCTGGCGCTGTACGGCTCCGGCATCGCCCGCGTCCGGGCGGGCCTGCACTACGTCGCGATAAACCTCGTCGCCTCGCTGCTCTTCCTGATCGGCGTGAGCATGATCTACGGCCTTGCCGGCACGCTCAACATGGCCGATCTGGCGACCCGCATCGCCGGGCTGCGGCCCGATGACAGGGCCCTGGTGGAGGCCGGCGCCGCGATCCTGGGCACCGCCTTCCTGGTCAAGGCGGGCATGTGGCCCCTGGGGTTCTGGCTGCCGACCACCTACGCCGCGGCGGGAACCGCTTCGGCCGCCATCATCTCGATCCTGAGCAAGGTCGGCATCTATGCCGTGCTCCGGCTGTGGCTGCTCCTGTTCGGCGAGGGCGCCGGGGACTCCGCCGGGTTCGGCGGCACATGGCTGCTGATCGGCGGCCTGCTGACGATCGCCTTCGGCTCGATGGCGGTGCTCGCGACGCAGAACATGGCGCGGCTGGCCGGCGCCAGCATCCTCGTCTCCTCCGGCACCCTCCTGGCGGCGATCGGCGTCGGGCAGGTCGAGGTGACGGGCGGCGCGCTCTTCTATCTGACCGGTTCGGTCCTCGCGGTCTCCGCTTTCTTCCTCCTGATCGAGCTGGTGGAGCGCAGCCGCGAGGTCGGCGCCGACGTGCTGGCGGTGACTCGGGAAGCTTTCGGCGAAGCCGAGGAACCGACCGACGACGGCGAGATCGGAACGCCTATTCCGGCGACGATGGCCATCCTGGGGATCAGCTTCCTCGCCTGTGCCCTGCTGCTGGCAGGGCTGCCGCCGCTTCCCGGCTTCCTCGCCAAGTTCGCCATGCTGGCGCCCCTGCTGAACGCCAGCGGCGCCATGCCGGCCACCAGCTGGGCCTTGTTCGCGGCGCTGATCCTGTCGGGGCTGGCGACGGTCGTGGCGATGACCCGCGCCGGCATCGACGTCTTCTGGGCATCGCCGGGAAGCGAGGTTCCGCGCGTCCAGGTGACCGAAATCGTCCCGATCGGATTGTTGCTCGGGCTCTGCGTCGTCATGACGATCGAGGCCGGCACGGTCATGCGCTTCATGGAAGCGACCGCGCAATCGCTGCACGGTGCGCAGGAATACGTCCGCAGCGTCGTGCCGCCGTCCAAGGCGTCGGGCATGACCGGGGGAGGGGCGCCATGAGGAAGTGGCTGCCCTTCTCCCTGATGACGGCGTCCCTGCTGTCGATCTGGCTTTTGCTGACCGAGAGCCTGACCCCCGGCGCCGTCGTCCTGGGATTGGCCGTGGCCTTCGGCGCTCAGCGGGCGCTTATGGCGCTTGCCCCGCCGAGGATCAGGTTCAGGCATCTGCGCGTCGCTGTCGACCTAGCGGCGGTGGTCCTGCGGGAAGTCGTCCGCTCCAACTGGGCGGTCGCCTGGATCGTGCTGCGTCCCGGGGGGACCGAACGGGTCTCGGGTTTCGTCCGCATCCCGCTGGACATGCGGGCACCCTATGGGTTGACCGCGCTGGCCTGCATCATCACGGCGACGCCCGGCACGCTCTGGGTCGAATACGACACGGCGGACAATACCATGCTGCTCCACGTCCTCGACCTGATCGACGAGGAAGAGTGGGTCAGGATCATCAAGGACCGTTACGAACGGCGGCTGATGGAGATATTCGGCTGATGGAGAGATTGGAATGAGCGTCGTGCTGCTGGGCTGGTCGGTGTTCCTGGCCCAGATCCTTCTCGGTCTGGCCATGGCCTGCGCCACCTACAGGCTGCTGCGCGGACCGCGTGCCCAGGACAGGGTGCTCGGCCTCGATACCCTTTACGTCAACGCCACGATGCTGCTGCTGACCTTCGGCATGCGGAGCGGCAGCACGCTGTATTTCGAAGCGGCGCTGATCATCGCGCTGCTGGGGTTCGTCGCGACGGCGGCGATGGCGAAGTTCCTGATGCGCGGAGAGGTGATCGAATGACTTACGCCGCCGACCTTCCGGTCTGGGCAGCCGTGCCGACGGCCTTCCTGCTCCTTCTCGGGGCCGCGCTGGCGCTGATCGGCTCGTTCGGGCTGCTGCGGCTCGGAAGCTTCTACGACCGCATCCACGCCCCGACCCTGGGCACGACCATGGGGATCGGCTGCGTCCTGGCCGCTTCCATGCTGTTCTTCTCCGTGCTGGAAACCCGTCTGGTGCTGCACGAACTGCTGATCGGCGTGCTGATGGTGGTCACCACGCCCGTCACGCTGATGCTGCTGGCCCGCGCCGCCCTGTACCGCGACCGCACCGAAGGCAGCGACGGCG
>NZ_JCACHA010000918.1:0-7384 GCF_059503625.1 Skermanella sp. | reverse complement strand
CGCCGAGAGGCGCCATGTGCCGGATAGCTTCGCGGGCGCACAGGATGGGGCCGATCAGGTTGGTCGCGGTCACGTCCCGCAGCAGGCCGGCCGTCACGTCCTCGATCCGGCAGCGCGGGCCGGTGATGCCGGCATTGTTGACCAGCGCGTCGATCCGGCCGAAGTCGGCCGCGACCTGGCGGAACAGGGAAGCAACATCCGCCTCGTTCCGGACATCGCAGCGGTAGGCCGATGCGGGACCGCCGGCCGGCGGCTCCCGGGTCGCCCAGGTGAAGGCGACGCGCCAGCCCCGCGCCGCGAACAGTCTGACGGCCGCGGCGCCGATGCCGCGCCCGCCGCCGGTGATGATGACGGTTTTCCGGATGGTCATGGCCGCCATGGAACACCGTCGCCGCCCGTCTTGCAACCTCCGCCCCGCAGCGGCGGTTATCTTCGGGGGTGCGGTGTGGACCGCCCATACCGGAGGAACCGACGCCATCATGCTCAAGGGACTGGACCCGCTGCTCAACGCCGATCTTCTCTATGTCCTCGCGGCCATGGGACATGGCGACGAGCTGGCGCTGGTGGACAGGAACTTTCCCGCCGTGTCATTGGGCGCCCGGGTGATAAGGCTGGAAGGCGTCGACGCCCCGAGGGCTCTGGAGGCCATCCTCAGCGTCATGCCGCTCGACGACATGCTGGATACGCCTTACACCCGCATGGTCGATCTGGGGTCAGCCGAGATCGAGGAATCCGATGTCTGCCGCGAGTTCATCCGGATCGTCGAGCGCCATGAAGGGCCGCGCTGGCAGATCGGCCGGCTCGACCGGTTCGGCTTCTACGACCGCGCGCGCGCCGCTTTCGCAGTCGTCGTGACGGGCGAGACCCGCGTCAACGGCAGTCTGCTCCTGACGAAGGGAGTGGTCCGGCTTGCGGAGCCGATCCAGCCGCCGCCGCCGGAGGCGGTCCAGGCGGGAAAGGCCGAGCCCGGCAAGGCAGAATTTGAACAAGCCGACTCCGCACCTGCCGCAAGCTCCTGACACCCTCCCTCCGATTTGCTGCGGGAAACATCTTCGCCGACACGCTCCATTCCTGTTATTCTGTCGGCAAGCAGCAATTCCAGAGCGGGTGGTTCTTTTCATCGGGAGACTACCATGGTGGTAGGGCGCCGTTACCTGATCCGGCAGACATCGGGCGACCTGGTCGAGCTTTCCCACCGGGACTTCGACCGCGCCGACGACCGTATCGCTCCGATTGCCGGCCTTGCCGGCCGTTGCGTCGAGATGGTCTCGGTCGTGGTGGTCGAAGCGCCCGATCTTGAGCGCGTCGTGTCCGATGTCGCCTTCACCAAGGTCTATTTCGACGCCGACGGGTTCGTCGACGTTTCCAAGCGGGACCTGATGATCCGCCTGATGCTGGAAAGCTGCGCCGACCGGCGTCCTCCCGCCGCGGCGCGCGACCGGAAGTCGCTGACCGGGTTCGCCCACCGTGCCCGCGGCAGGCTGGACCGCGAGTTCCGCTGGCGTCCCGACCGGGCCGTGCTGAACGAGGTCATGATACGGTTCGACCTGCCGCTGTCCGACCGGCTGGCGCCGGAATCGTTGACATCGGAGGGTACGGGACGCTCGGGGGTCGACATGAAGCCGACCGTCCACTGATCCGCCATGACAAGGCGCCCCGGTTCCGCCACATCCACCCTGTCCCTAGGCCGCATCCGCCAGCTTGCCCTGATCGGCATGGGCTGGACCATCGTCGCCGCCGGCATCCTCATCGCTCCGCTGCCGGGACCCTTCGGCCTGCCGGTAGCCCTGGTCGGCACGGTCATCCTGCTGCGCAACTCGGCCGACGCGCGGCGGCTGTTCGTCAGGATGCGCCGCCGCAAGCCCGGCTGGTTCGCCCCGTTCGACCGCTACGTGCGGCGGCGGAAGCGCCGTCCGCCGCCAGCATAATGAGCCGGGCATCCTGAACCGCTCGAGCTGAAGCGTATCAGCCCAGCAGATACATCAGCAGCGCCATGCGGACGAACAGCCCGTTCTGCATCTGGCGGAAATAGGCTGCGCGCGGGTCGGCGTCCAGCTCCAGCGGGATCTCGTTGACACGCGGCAGCGGGTGCATCACCGACATGGTCGGCTTGGCCCGGGCCATGTGGTCCAGCGTCAATCCATAGTTGTAATCACCGGTCGCCTCGAACCGTTCCTTCTGGACCCTGGTGACGTACAGCACGTCGGTGCCGGTCAGCACCTCATCCAGCGTCTCGACCTGCCGGTCGGCGGGATGGACGAGGTCGGCGGGCATCCGCAGTTCGGCGGGCGAGACGAAGTTGATCTTGACGTCATACAGGCGCAGCAGGCGGGCGAGGCTGTGGACGGTCCTGCCGTGCTTCAGGTCGCCCATCATGGTGACGGTCAGCCCGTCGATGCCGCCCTGTTCCGCCATGATGGTGTAGAGGTCGAGCAGCGCCTGGGTCGGGTGCTCGCCGACGCCGTCGCCGGCATTGACGATCGGGACCGGCGACACGGCGGCGGCGCGCTGGGCGGCGCCCTTTTCCGGATGGCGCAGCACGATGATGTCGGTGTAGCAGGCCAGCGTCCGGATCGTGTCTTCCAGGATCTCGCCCTTGGAGACGCTGGAGAAGGTCACGTCGTTGATTGGCAGCACCCGTCCGCCGAGCCGGCTCATGGCCGCGAAGAAGCTCGACGACGTCCGTGTCGAAGCTTCGTAGAACAGGTTCGCCAGCAGCTTGCCGCGCAGATGGCTGATGCTATGCCCCTTCGCCTTGCTGATCCAGTTCGCGTGGTAGAACAGTTCCTCGATGAGCGGTTTGTCGAACTGGTCGATGGACAGGACATGGGTGAGCTTCATCAGGATCTCCAGCGGCAGCGCTGCCGGGGCCGCGAGCGGGGCCGAAGCAGGGGCCGAAAACGAGGACCGGAAAACAGGCCCGGCGCGCGTGCTTTTGCAGCAAAATCGGGTCGGACACAACCCGGATGTGATCCCCGGATGGGCAAGCCGGCAACACCTCCGAAGGGCGTGACTTAAATCACGTTCCCGCTCTGGTTCCGCCGCCGCGATGCGCTAAAATAATTGTTCCATATCCTTCGAGTCCGCCATGATTTCCCGCATCGCCTATCCCGTCGCCCTGCTGGCCCTGCTGGTAGCGTTCCTCATCGCTGCCTCCGGCGCTTCGGCGCGGGCCGGCGGGTTCGATCAGGCGCTGGGGGTATGGACGGCGGCGCTGGAAACTCGTCTGGCGGCGCTGGAGGAAGAGGCGCGGGCGGAGGGCGTGCCGGTATCGACGCGGATCGCGCGCGGACCGGTGCTGAAGCCGGGCATGGTGGACGAGCGCGTGCTCCAGCTCAGCCGGCGCCTGGTCGAACTGGGATACCTTGCGCCCGGTTCCGAGCGCGACATCCATGACGAGACGGTCTCGGCCGCCGTCAGCGTCTTCCAGGCTGAACGCGGCCTGACTCCCGACGGTAAGGTCGGAGGCGCCACGCTGTCGTCGCTCAACGTCACGCCGGCGCAGGAGATCGCCTCGATCCGCGAGACGCTGGTCCGCATGGCGGAGTTCAGGGCTTCGGTCCCGGCCACCATGGTCGTGGTGAACCTGCCGGCCCAGGAGCTGGCGCTGGTGCGCAACGGCGAAACGGTCCTGACGATGGATACCGCCGTCGGCAGCCCTTCGCGTCCAACCCCGTTGCTGGCCGACCAGATCACCCACGTCATCCTCAACCCGACCTGGACCGTGCCGCCGACCGTCCTGAAGCAGGACAAGCTGCCGAACCTGCGGCGTACCGGCGCGCCCGGTATCGATCACGCCTCCGTCTGGCTGGACGGCACGGTGGTCGATCCCGCCTTGGTGGACTGGACCAACGTGTCGCCCTGGCGGATCCGCATCGTCCAGGAGGCGGGGGACCACAATGCCCTCGGGCGTTACCGGTTCAACCTGACCAACGACGACCAGATCTACCTGCACGGCACCAACGACCCACGCGTCTTCAACCGGGACAGGCGTGCCGTCAGTTCCGGCTGCGTGCGGCTGGCGGACCCCGGAACGCTGGCAGAGGAACTGCTGATGGCTTCGGGCTTCAGCCCTTCGCGGATATCGGCCATGGTCGATGCGGGGGAAACCCGATGGATCAGGCTGGCCCAGCCGATGCCTGTGCGGTTCGTCTATTGGCCGGCCGTGCTGCGCGGCGAGCGTGTCGTGGTGCTGCCCGACATCTACGGGATCGTTCCGCCACCGGAATTGATCGCCGCCGCCAACTGATCCTTCCTGATCGATGCGTGCCCTGCCCGCGACATCCGCGCCGTCCAGCCCGACGATGACGAGTAGCGCGATCTCCCCAAAGGGCTGAAAAGTAAATGCTTCCTTGCCTCCTGCCGCCATCCGGTTAACGTACCCGGCCGTAATGGAAGTGGGAGGATATGAAGAATGGACCTCGGACTTACGGGCAAGCGCGCCCTGGTACTGGGATCGAGCAAGGGGCTGGGCCACGGCATCGCCGAGCAGCTGGCGGCGGAAGGCGCCCATGTGACGCTGGTCGGCCGTAACGAGGACCGCCTGCGTCAGGCTGCCGAAGCGATATCGGCGCGCGGCGCCGGCACCGCCCGCTACGTGGCCGTCGACATGAACGGACCCGAAGCGGTGGACCGGCTGATGGCCGGCCTCGCCGACGGCCCCGGCGCCATCGACATCCTGGTCAACAACAGCGGCGGACCGCCGCCCGGCAACATCTCCGCCGTCACGGCGGAGGACTGGCTGAAGCATTTCCAGGCCATGGTCGTGACCCTGATCGAGACGACCGGCCGCGTGCTTCCCGGCATGCGCGAGCGCGGCTGGGGCCGCATCCTGACCGTCGCATCGTCGGGCGTGATCCAGCCGATCCCCAACCTCGGCATCTCCAACACGCTGCGCGCGTCCCTGGTCAATTGGGGCAAGACGCTGTCGCTGGAGGTGGCGCCCGACGGCGTCACGGTGAACACGATCCTGCCCGGACGCATCCAGACGGAACGGCTGGAGCAGCTCGACGCCGTCGCGTCCCAGAAGCAGAACAAGAGCCTGGAAGAAGTGGCCACCGCCAACAAGGCGCAGATCCCGGTCGGCCGCTACGGTACGGTGGAGGAATTCGCTTCGGTCGCGACGTTCCTGCTGAGTGCCCGGGCAAGCTATGTGACGGGCACGGTCACGCTGGTCGACGGCGGTGCCGTGAAATCCCGCTGACCGCGATCGGGCGATAAGCGTCCTGGTTCAAGACACCGGGACAAATGGGCCGGTCTCCCTGTTGAGTCCGTCAACAACCTGTTTGATAACCAGCCCAGCCTTTAAACCAGCAAGGGAGATCGACCATGACAGCGGAACCGATGGCACCGGGCGATGACGCACCGGCGGGGACTCCGGGTACCGGCGAGGATATCTGCCCGGATTGCAGTGGAACGGGACGTCTGAACGGCCAGCCCTGTCCAAACTGCGACGGCACCGGCAAGATCATCGAGGGTGTCGGCGGCGCCTGACCGTCAAGTCTTCGCGACGGCGCTGCTAAGAGCCTGCTGCCGCCATGGCGGTGCGAAGCTGGCGGTCCATCCGCCGGCCTAGCGCCTCCGTCATGCGGTTGAACTGCCCCCATGTCAGCCGGCCCGACGTGAGCGCCACATAAAGCTGTTCCTGCTCGTGCCATGTCGTCAGGATCGCCCGGCCGGCAGCCTGCTCCTGCGGGTTCAGCATCGACTGGGCGTTGGGTTCGCAGGCCGACACGGCGGCGAGATATTCCTTGGCCAGCGCCTGTTCCTCCGGCGTAGGCTTGGACGTATCGCCCAGATGCGTCGAGGTCATCTCACCCAGCGCCGGACTTTTGAGGCGAAGCGGTGCGAAGGCCGGCTGGTTCTCGATCGACTCGACACAGCCGGACGATTGGCTGATTTCGATGGCCAGCGGCGAGGTCGGCGGCGACGCAGCGCAGCCGGCAAGCATCGCAACCGCAAGGATAGCCGGGAAAATCCCGTGGAACCGTCCGATGCTTGTCATTTGGCTTTGACCGGGGTGCAGTAGCGGCCCGAAGCCTTGAACTCCGAGCAGAATTCCGAGACATCGGCCAACTGGCCGAAACCATCGGCCATGAGCCGCACGAAGGTTCCCTGACCGGGAATTTCGGCGGTTATAGTTACCGGCGATCTGTTGATAAGCAGATCGCGATGCGCTTTTTGAAGGGTCTTCCATCCTGCCGCCGCATGGACTTCGTCCCGGTACGAGGCAAGGTGGGCCATGTAGCCGTGCTGCTGCCCGGTCGCCTGTCTGGTCGCCGGCGGCGAAGACGCCTTCACCGGGATCGGGGTCGTGACCGGAATGCTTACTGGAATGCTGACGGGGATGGACTCGGCAGCCGGAGGGGCCGGCGGCGCGGCGGCCTCCCTGACGGCGGGCGGCACTGCAGGCGCCTGCGCTGCCGCCGGTGGCGGCGCTGCCGCAGGCGGCTGCGCTTCGGCCACCATCACGGGCGCGGGTGCCGCTGACGGTGCCGGCCCCTTGGCCGGACCGGACAGGTAGCCCATGGAACGGTCGTCGCTGGTCAGCCACTCTCCGGTCCAGGGATTGACCAGCATGTCGGCCGTAATCTGTATGTAATTCCGTCTGGCGCTTGGGCTGAGGTGATTTTCGGGCGGCTTTTCCGCAGGTTTTTCGGCAATCTTCCCGGCCGGCTTATCATCCGGCTTCTCCGCGGTCTTCTCGACCTTGGGCTCGGCCGGTTTTTCTTCGTGAACGGCCATGCGTGGAGGAGGCGGAGGAGCGGGCGTCGGCGGAGCCGTCAAGGGGGTCGAGGAGAGTGCGGCGCCCGGTGCCGCCGGAGAGGTCATGATCACCGAGTCGTCCTGGGGAGATGATGCGACCATCGCGACTTGCGGCATCGGAGCGGCCTTGGGCGGCATCTCCAGCTTCGCGACCCTTTCGGCCTTCGGCTGCTCGGCGACTTGGCCGCTGGGACGCTTGCCGACGGCGCCGCTGCCACCGCCGCCCTGGACCATGTAGCCGGTTGCCGCGGTGGCGCCCAGCATTCCGTAAGCGATAGCGATGAACTTGAAGCTCAAGACGAATCTCCCCTCCAGGCCGATCCGGGAGCAGCACCTGGAGCCGCAACGTCGAAACCAATCTCATCGGATTCAGCGAACCGGAATTCTGGCGTGACCGGGTAAAGATTCTATAAATCGATCGGGGTATTCGAGGTGGCTCGGTCAACTCGGTTCGCGATCAGCGGCACCGCCCCGGCCAGGCAGGTGGCGGCCATGATCAGGAACCCCGGCACATAGCTGCCGGACCACGCCACGATCAGGCCGAACAGCGGCGGACCGACGACTAGTCCGGCAAAGCTGGCGATCAGCACGCCGCCGGTCGCCTCGCTGACGCGGCCCC
>NZ_JCACHA010000917.1:0-7391 GCF_059503625.1 Skermanella sp. | reverse complement strand
AGCCGACATCGACGCGCCTGCTTGTCGGCTGCCGCTTCGCTCTAGACCGACCTACAAGGCGGTAGGGGCGGTGCCCTTGACCGTTCAATCCTTAATGCCGTTTTTTATTCTACTGGAATGCCGCCTCCGCAAAGCTGCGCAGCTTCCTTGAATGCAGCTTTTCCAGCCCGTTGCGGCGCAGCAGTTCCATTGCCAGGACGCCGATCTTGAGGTGCTGGTCGACCTGACGCCGGTAGAAGTTGTTCGCCATGCCGGGAAGCTTCAATTCGCCGTGCAGCGGCTTGTCGGAGACGCACAGCAGCGTTCCATAAGGCACGCGGAAGCGGAAGCCGTTGGCGGCTATCGTGGCGCTTTCCATGTCCAGGGCGATGGCGCGGCTCTGGCTGAAGCGCTGGACCATTTCGGTGTGGTCGCGAAGTTCCCAGTTGCGGTTGTCGATGGTGGCGACGGTGCCGGTCCGCATCACCCGCTTCAACTCGTAGCCGGTCAGGCCGGTGACTTGCCCGACGGCGCCTTCCAGGGCTACCTGGACTTCGGCCAGCGGCGGGACCGGGACCCAGATCGGCAGGTCGGCGTCCAGCACGTGGTCCTCGCGGACATAGCCATGGGCCAGCACGTAGTCGCCCAGGCGCTGGGTGTTGCGCAGGCCGGCGCAGTGGCCGAGCATGATCCAGGCGTGGGGGCGCAGGACGGCGATGTGATCGGTAATCGTCTTGGCGTTGCTGGGGCCGACGCCGATATTGACCATCGTGATGCCGGAGCCGTCCGCCCGCTTCAGGTGATATGCGGGCATCTGCGGCAGGCGCACCAGACGGGTGCCCGTGGTGTCGGCACCGCCCAGGTTCTGGTTGGGGATGACGAAGTCGCCGGGTTCGACGAAGGCGGTGTATTGCTTGCGGTATTCCTGCGTGTCCGGATCGTCCGATGGCGACATGATCTCCATGCCGAGCCGGATGAACTCGTCGATGTAGAATTGGTAGTTGGTGAACAGGACGAAGTTCTGGAAGTGGTCCGGCGACGTCGCGGTGTAGTGCTTCAGCCGGTGGAGCGAATAGTCCACGCGCGGGCCGGTGAACAGCGCCAGGGGGGTCGGTTCGTCTGGAGCCGGCTGATGGGTCCCGTTGACGATGCTGTCGTCCATCTGCGACAGGTCGGGCAGGTCGAAGACGTCGCGCATCACCGACAGCCGCTCCGGCGTCAGGTCGCTTTCGACATGCAGGCCCTCGGGGAAGGCGAAATGGATCGGGATCGGCTGCCGGCTGACGCCCACTTCCAGGACGACGCTGTGGTTGCGCCGCAACTGCTCGAACTGTTCCAGGAAGTAGTACGAGAACAGATCAGGGCGGGTCACCGTCGTGGCGTAGGTGCCGGGTCCCGCCACGAAACCATAGGCCAGCCGCGTATCCACCCGCGTCCCGATCTCGGTATGGACGCGGACGAAGGGATAGCAGGCGTGGACGCGCTGCTGAAGGTCTTCGCCGGCGGAGAAGCGCTTGAAGCAGTCGCGGAGATAAGCGGTGTTGGCGTCGTAAATCTCGCGCACGCGTTCCAGCGCCGCCGCCGGATCGGTGAAATGTTCGGCGGCGAAGGGAAGGCCGATATGGCTGGTCGAGTTCGGCATGGTCTTCTCGGCTCTCCCTCTAGCTCTCAAGGCCCATCAGCGAGCGGGCGAACGCCCCGGCCTCGAAGGGCCGCATGTCTTCCAGGCTTTCCCCGACGCCGATCAGATGGACCGGCAAGCCGTACTTCTCCGCCAGCGCCACCAGCACGCCGCCACGGGCGGAGCCGTCCAGCTTGGTCACGATCAGGCCGGTGACGTTGACCATTTCGCCGAACACTTCGACCTGACTGTGCGCATTCTGCCCGGTCGTGGCGTCCAGCACCAGAAGCACCGACTGCGGCGTCTCCGGGTCCATCTTCTTGATGACGCGGATGATCTTCTGAAGTTCGGCCATCAGGTTGGCCTTGTTCTGAAGCCGGCCCGCCGTGTCGATCAGCAGGACATCCGCCTTCTCACGCTTGGCACGCTCCAGCGCGTCGAAGGCGAGGCCGGCGGCGTCGGCCCCCGTCTCCTTCGAGACGACGGGGCAGCCGGAGCGCTCGCCCCAGACCTGAAGCTGCTGGACGGCCGCCGCGCGGAAGGTGTCGCCCGCCGCGATGATGACCGACTTGCCTTCGTTGCGGAACTGCTTGGCCATCTTGCCGATGGTCGTCGTCTTGCCGGCGCCGTTGACGCCGACCACCAGGATGACGTGCGGCTTGGCGTCCGGATCGATCACCAGCGGTTCGGCCACGGGTTCCAGGATCTGGGCAATGCTGGCGGCCAGGGTCCGGCGGACCTCGTCGGGCGAGACTTCCTTGCCGAAGCGGGTGCGGGCGAGTTCGGCCGTCACCTTGGCCGCCGTGACGGGGCCGAGGTCGGCCGTGATCAGCAGTTCCTCAAGCTCTTCCAGTGCTTCGTCGTCCAGCTTGCGCTTGGTGAAGATGCCGGAAATGCCGTCGGTCAGCTTGGACGTGGATTTCGTCAGCCCTTCGCGCAGGCGCGAGAGCCAGCCCTTCTTCACCGGCTGTTCCGGTTCGGGTTCCGCCAGGGCCAGTACAGGTTCGGGCTCCGGTTCAAGCTCGGGTTCGGGCTCCGGCTCCGGCTCGACGACCGGTTCCGTTTCCTGCCGTTCCGCCTCTGCCTCGATCTCCGGGGTGTCCTGCCTGACTTCTTCCTGCTCGGGCTTGGTCGGCTCCTGCTTGTTGCGGCGCCAGAATTTCAGCATGCGATGCTCCGGTCGATCCGGCCGATCAGGTGTTCCGCATCGACGCCGACGATTTCAGCCCAGACGACCGAACCCGGTTCGACGGGCTGGTCCAGGCGCACTTCGGCGAATTGCTCGGTTCGGCCGAGGGTTTCCTTTTCCGCCAGGACGGCGGCATGTGTTCCGATACGTCCGCTCAGGAAGCGGCTGACGGCTTGGGAGCCGGCGATGCGCAGGCGTGCCGCCCGTTCCTTGCGGACCAATCCGTTGACCTGCGGCATCTTGGCCGCCGGGGTGCCGGGGCGGGGGGAATAGGGGAATATGTGCAGCCAGGTCAGGCCGCATTCCTCCACCGCCCTTAGCGTGTTCTCGAACATCTCGTCGGTTTCGGTCGGGAAGCCGGCGATCAGGTCGGCGCCGAACACCATGTCGGGCCGCAGGTCGCGGGCACGACGGCAGAACTCGATCGCGTCGTCCCGGAGATGCCGGCGCTTCATCCGCTTCAGTACCATGTCGTCGCCCGCCTGGAGACTGACATGGAGGTGCGGCATCAGGCGCGGTTCCTCGGCGATCAGGCGCCACAAATCGTCGTCGATCTCGACCGGGTCGAGCGAGGACAGCCGCAGCCGCTTCAACTCCGGCACCTGGGCCAGCAGCCGGCGGATCATCTGGCCGAGCGTCGGCTTGCCGGGCAGGTCGGGGCCGTAGGAGGTGATATCGACGCCGGTCAGCACGATCTCGTTATAGCCGGACTGGACCAGCAGGCGAACCTGCCGGACGATCTCGCCGATCGCAACCGACCGCGAGTTGCCCCGGCCATAGGGGATGATGCAGAAGGTGCAGCGGTGGTCGCAGCCGTTCTGGACCTGGACGAAGGCGCGGGCGCGGCCTTCCAGTCCGCCGATCAGGTGGCTGGCCGTCTCCCTGACCGACATGATGTCGTTGACCAGGACGCGTTCGGTCGAACTGTCCAGGCCGAAGCTTTCCGGCTTCAGCTTCTCCTCGTTGCCGAGGATCTGATCGACTTCCGGCATGGCGGCGAACTTGGCCGGGTCGATCTGGGCGGCGCAGCCGGTCACGATGATGCGGGCGGCGGGATTCTCGCGGCGCGCCTTGCGGATCGCCTGCCGGGCCTGACGCTCGGCTTCCGACGTGACGGCGCAGGTATTGACGATGATGGCGTCGGTCAGCCCGGCGGCGGCGGCGTTTTCCCGCATCACTTCGGATTCGTAGGTGTTCAGCCGGCAGCCGAAGGTGATGAACTCGGTGGTCATGCGGTCACCAGCGCCGCCTCGGCGGAAGTTTCCTCGAGAAGCTCCGGTTGCAGCACGCCGGAGAAGCTGAGCGCCACCGGACCGGTCATCAGGACGTGCCCGTCTTCCCGCCATTCGATGGTCAGGCTGCCGCCGTCCAGCACGACTTCCGCCCGCCGTTCGGTCAGCCCGCGACGGACCGCCGCCACCTGTGCGGCACAGGAGCCGGAGCCGCAGGCGCGGGTAATGCCGGCGCCCCGTTCCCAGACGCGCATGCGGAGTTGGGTGCGGGACAGCACCTGGACGAACTCGATGTTGGCGCGCTGGGGAAATGACGGATGGTGTTCCAGAACAGGGCCGACCCGTTCCAGCGGAACGGCGTCCACGTCATCGACGAAGAAGACGATATGCGGGTTGCCCATGCTGACCGCCACCGGCCCGGACCAGGGACCTTCCGCCACATCCAGGCGAAGCGTGTCGGCAGGACCGGCCAGCGGAATGTCGCGCCAGTCCAGCCGCGCCGGACCCATGTCCACCGTCACCAGCCCTCCGGGTTCCGCCCTGGCGGGCAGAAGCCCGGAGATGGTTTCGATCACCGCTTCAGCGGTGCCGGACTGCTCCATCAGAAGATGCGCCACGCAGCGGGTGGCATTGCCGCAGGCGCCGGATTCGCTGCCGTCCGGGTTCAGGATCTGCATGAAGGTGGTGGCACCCGCCGTCCTGGGCGGCTCGATCACGATGAGCTGGTCGAAGCCGACACCGGTCCGCCGGTCCGCGATGGCACGGACCTGCGCTTCGGTCAGGGACAGGGTTCGGCTGCGGGCATCGATGACGACGAAGTCGTTGCCGAGCCCGTGCATCTTCAGAAACGGGATGGTCATGATGCGCGGTTATATGGCGATTCCCCCTCTCAAGTCCATGGCTGCCGTCCAAGGACCTGGGAAGGGCTGCCAGGACTTATCGGGGTATCAGCTCGCGCGCACCCGCGCCATGAAGACGCCGACCTCGTGGTTGAGACTTTCCGACTGCTTGGAAAGCTGACCGGCTTCCGCCAGCACCTGCTGGGCGGTGCGCGCCGCTTCGTGGGCTGCTTCCGAGACGCCCGCGATGTTGTCGGAGACCTCCTGCGTGCCGCGTGCCGCTTCCTCGACGTTGCGGGCGATCTCGCTGGTCGCGGCCCGCTGCTGTTCGACCGCGGAAGCGATAGCGGCGGAGCTGTCGCTGACGGCGGAGATGGTCGCCGTGATGTCCTGGATCGCAGTCACCGCCTGACCCGTCGCCCCCTGGACCGACGAGATCTGGCTGGCGATCTCCTCCGTCGCCTTGGCCGCCTGGTTGGCGAGGTTCTTGACCTCGGACGCCACGATGGCGAAGCCCTTGCCGGCTTCGCCGGCGCGCGCCGCCTCGATCGTGGCGTTCAGGGCCAGAAGGTTGGTCTGGCTGGCGATGTCGTTGATCAGGCTGACCACCTGACCGATCTTCTCGGCGGCGTCGGACAGACCGGCGACGATCTGGTTGGTTCGTTCCGCCTTGATGACGGCTTGCCGTGACGTCTCGGACGCCTGGCTGACCTGCCGGCCGATCTCCGTGATCGAGGCGGACAGTTCCTCCGCTGCGGAGGCGACGGTCTGGACGTTGCCGGAGGCTGATTCGGCGGCGCCGGCTGCTGCCGTGGATTGGCGCGTCGCCTGATCCGCCACGGCGGACATGCTGCTGGCGGTCGCCGTCATCTCCGTCGCGGCGGAGGCGACGTGCTCCACGACGGCCTCGACATGGGCTTCGAAGTCGTCGGCAAGGGCCATGATCTGCTTCTTCCGCAGCGCCTCGCCTTCGGTCTTCATCCTCTCCTGCTCTTCGCGCAGGCGCGTCACGGCGATGCCGTTCTCCTTGAAGAACTCGACAGCCTTGGCGATCTGGCCGATCTCGTTCGTGTTGGCGGTATAAGGCACGACGGCTGTGTAGTCCTGCTTCGCCAGCCGTCCCATGACGTCGCGCAGCTGGCCGATCGGACCCCGGATGCCGTGGGTGATCGCCCAGGCGATGGCTAGACCCAGGACGATCATGACGGCAAGGGCCGACATTACCAGTGTCGTAGCCTGTGCGCCCGTTTCCGTAGCTTCCGCCGCGAAGCTGGCGGCGCGGCGCTTGACGCCGACGACCAGGGCATCCATCCGCTCGGCGATCAGCTTGACTTGGATCTCGCCCTTGGTCCTGGTGATCGTCGCCCCGGTTTCCCGGTCTCCGGCTTTCATGGCGGCAATCACTTCGGCCCGGATCGGCTGCCAGTCCCGGATGGCCTTGAGGGTTTCGTCGAACTCCTTTTTGTCGCCCAGAAAGCGTTCCTGGGCGAACGTCATGGCGGCGAATACCTGCTTTTCCGATGTATCGACCGCCTGCGCCGCGGCGTCGATCCCGGCGGCATCCTGAGCGAGAGCCACGTCCTTCATGGAACGGTGCATGGCGATGATGCCGGCGTTGGCTTCCAGCACGGAAGTCGCCACGGCGAGGGAGTGTTCGTGCAGATCGGCCGTCAGCCCGCTGACCGTTTCCAGCTTGTTCAGCGAGATAAGGCCGAGCAGGCAGGAGAGCGCCAGGATCGCTCCGAAACCCGTCAGAAGGCGGGTCAACAGAGTGGTGTTCGTCAGTTTCATCATTGTCACCCGCCGCAGCATCCGCTCCGAAACCAGAATGGGTCCGGCCATGGGAGCCCGTTAGCGCGAGTGTGAGATCAGAATGTCTTGTCGATCCTTGATCTGGCTCAACCATCGACGAATCGGGTCTTTGTCGCTAGCTATCGACGGGAAATATCGCGCAGTATCAGTTCGTTATAGAAAGCCACCAGTTCGTAGCACAGGGTCACCGACGGTCCGGCCCTGTCGTAGAAGGCATTGGCCGTATCGGCACCGCAGTTCCTGAACCGCACCGTCAGGTCGCTAGGCAGCTTGAAACTGCTCCCGATATCGCGCGCGATCGCGTTTATCAGCCCCGATTCATGCAGCAGCGACGAGACATAGCCATAGGCAGGATCCGGCGCTTCGAACTCCAGGGAAATGCGGCTGTTGCCGGCCGAGCGCGATTCGACAGGATTCATGTGGGGCGCCAGCAGCCGCGTCCATCCCGCACGGGCCTGGGCATAGTCGGCCGGACAGGTCGTCCGCCGGTCCGCCGGCAGGCTGACGCTTGCCGCGAGATCGGAAAAGCCGGCGGGGTCGCTGCCGTACATAAGGCACACGACCGAGTAGAACCGCTGCATGTCGAGCGCATGCTCGCCCCACCATGCGGGCTCGGTATTGCCGGCTTCGCGCTGCCAGATATTGCCGAGATACCAGCCGTCGGCGGCGGCGATGATCAGCTCGTCCATCATCGGATCGGCCTGCTCGGGGATCATCAT
>NZ_JCACHA010000916.1:0-7391 GCF_059503625.1 Skermanella sp. | reverse complement strand
TCCGATGAACTGTCGATCAGGGAAGACAGGATGCTGACCGATTCGGTGAACAGGTAGGCCGTCAGCTTGGTGACGATCAGCGTCGCCGCGACGGCGACGCTGGCGTAGGTGGCGCGGCGGCGCAAGGCGCCGTCATGATCTACAGGCTCTGCCCGGTCCCGCTTCGAATCGGCCATCTTGTCGTTCCCTTGCACCATACGGCGCTATTAAGGGAACAGCCGCTCCGTTGTCCATCCCTTATCTCCCGCAGCATTTTCCCCGGCCCTTCCTCCGGCACGATGGAAAACCACGCGGTCGTGAAGCCGGAAGGGGCGGTCGTGCCAGAACTCCATCCGGCTGGGAAGTACACGGAAGCCCGACCAGTGCGGCGGCCGGGGGATCGTTCCGATCGCATGCTTCGCGGTGAACTCCGCCACTCGCTTTTCCAGCTCCCAGCGTCCTTCCAGCGGCCTGGACTGGCGCGACGCCCAGGCGCCGATCTGGCTGCCGCGCGGACGGCTATGATAATACTCGTCCGCTTCCGCCTCGCTCACCGCCTCGACCGGACCTTCGACACGGATCTGCCGCTTGAGCGATTTCCAGTGGAAGCACAGGGCCGCGTTGGGATTTTCAGCAAGCTGAACGCCTTTTCGGCTTTCCAGGTTCGTATAGAAGACGAACCCCCTGTCGTCGATCCCCTTCAGAAGCACCATGCGGACCGACGGCACGCCCGAGGCATCGGCAGTCGCCAGCGCCATCGCGTTGGGATCTTCAGGTTCCGACTTTTCCGCATCGGCCATCCATTGGCGGAACAGCCCGAAGGGATCGTTTGCATTAAACTCAATCATCTGTGATCCCCGTCATACGCTGGAGTGAAACGGAATATACATTATTAGAGACGATACGGATTTCCATGCGTCGGCGGACAGACAGGTCGGCCGATTTCGATGGCAGGTATCCTCGGCGGGGGATGCCGGTCCGGTGTCCGAATTGGCAGCGCCTGGGTGAGCCGTCGCACTCTGGCATGAATCAACGAGGCTTTGCAGCAAGATGGTCAAGAAATTCGCTCCGGCGCTCCTCGCCTTGACGCTCGTCGCCGGATGCACGACGGACGGGATCGGTCCGAAGCAGGGATTCGGCACTTTGGGCGGCGCTGCCGCGGGCGGCCTGCTCGGTTCGCAGATCGGCGGCGGCACCGGCAAGCTGGTCGCGGTCGGCGCCGGCACGATCCTCGGTGCCCTGCTCGGCAGCGAAATCGGCTCCTCCCTCGATCGCGCCGACCAGGCTTACGCCGGGCGCGCGGTTCAGCAGGCTTATGCGGCTCCGATCGGACAGAAGATCGTCTGGAACAATCCCGAGAGCGGCAACTCCGGCGTGATCGTGCCAATCCGTGAGGGCCGCCAGTCGAACACAAACGCTTATTGCCGGGAATACCAGCAAACGGTTACTGTCGGGGGCAGAACCCAACAGGCTTTCGGCCAAGCTTGCCAGCAGCCCGACGGTTCCTGGAAGATCGTGCAGTAAGCTGCGGCGATCGATCGGGATAGTCGGACCTGTCAAGACGCCCGCCACCGTTCTGGATGGCGGGTGTTCGCCGTAGTGCCGGATCTTTTTGACAGGATACTTTATCTCGTGGCCGTCATGCGCGACCCTTATCAGGTTCTGGGATTGACCAGGTCGGCCTCAGCCGAAGAAATCAAACAGGCTTACCGGAAGCTCGCAAAGCAGTATCACCCGGACCTCAATCCGGGCCGCCCCGACATCGAACAGCGGTTCAAGGACGTTTCGGGCGCCTACAACCTGCTGTCCGATACGGAAAAGCGCGGCCGGTTCGACCGTGGCGAGATAGACGCCAACGGCAACGAACGTCCGCTTCACCGGGCGTATTCGGGCGGTGGACGCAGCGCCGGGGCGGGTGCCGGCGACTTCGGCGGTTTCGATGCGGAGGACCTTTTCTCCGACCTGTTCGGCGCCGGCCGCCGTCGCGGCGGAGCCGGTGGCGGCGCCGGCGCCGGCTTCAAGCAGCGCGGCACCGACATCGCCTATTCGGTCACCGTCCCGTTCACCGAAGCGGCACTTGGCACCAAGCGCCGAATCAATCTGTCGACCGGCAAGAGCATCGACGTGGCGATCCCGCCGGGCACCGAAGACCAGCAGAAGCTCCGGCTGAAGGGCCAGGGCATCGCCGGCATGGGCGGGGCACCGGCCGGCGATGCGATCGTCGAGGTCCATGTCGAGCAGCACCCGTTCTTCGTCCGCAAGGAATCGGACATTCACCTCGAACTGCCGATCAGCCTTCCCGAAGCGGTGCTGGGAGCGACGATCAAGGTGCCGACGCTGGGTGGTCAGGTCGCGGTCAAGGTGCCGCGCGGCTCCAACACGGGCGGCACCCTGCGGCTCAAGGGCAAGGGGATTCCCGACGCTAAAAGCGGGATAGCCGGCGATCAGTACGTGAAATTGAAAGTCGTTCTGCCCGACCCTCCGGACAGCGAACTGGCGTCCTTCCTGGAGCGCTGGGCCAAAGACCGCAGCTACGACGTCAGGAAAAAGGTCGGACTGGAATAGGGGTGATGGCTGCGCGGAATCGCCGGGCTTGAAGGCCCGGCACCCGCACGGCGATCTATTCGGCTATTCGATGACCCTGATGGACGGCTTGGCCGGCAGGCCCGGCTCGTGGTCGCGGATGGGACGGGCGGCGCGCGGACGCGGCGCCTGGACCTGATGGGACGGTTCGGGCAAGGCGGTGCCGGTATCGATGAGTTCCCGCAGACGCCTCTCCGCACGCTCCACCGTGCCGAACAGCCTTGTCTCCCCCGCGTCGATGGCGGCGATCAAGGCGTGCAGCATCTGCCGCATCCGTTCGTTCTCGCCCTCCAGCTTGGCGGCGGCCCCGCGGGCGACGCGCAGTTCCTGTGCCTGCCGCTCGACTACCGAGGCCAGCTGCTCGATCTGGGTGATCAGGCCGCTGGTGCTTCCACGGTCGCGGCCGGCGCCTTCCAGGCGTGCCAGGGTATTGTTGAACTCGTCGAACAGGGCGTCGTCACCGCCGCGGTGATGATCCCCCGTGCGGCGCGAGGAGGAAACTCCACCTTCAAGATCGCCCCCGCGAGGGCGGATTTCAAAACTGCCCGACACCGTCATCTCCAGTACCCGTAACGCGGATCCTCCGCCGCATGGAGACAATTTTGGGGCTTGATGGTCAACAAGCGGTTAAATGGCGCGCAGTTGGGCATCTCCTTTCCGCCTTATTTTCGGCCTATGCCGGAGCCAACCAAACGGCTTGACGCGGGAACCGCAAACCGCGCTTATTCTTGGCAATTCCAAATCAAAACAAGGAACAGGTCAGGCACAGTCATGATTTATGCAACGGCGAGCACCTGGGCTCAGGACTTAAAGAAGCGGTTGAGTAACGTTCCGTTCAACATCGGTCCGCTGGCCGGCCTGATCGGGTTGGGCAGCTATGCGTGCTTTATCGTCGCAGGGGTCACGCTTTGGCTCGACGAGACAAGGTCGGCCTTTGCCGCGCTCGCTTCGTTAGTGGTCTTTGTAATTGGCCTGATCATGTTCGGCTGTTCCCTTCTGCTGCGCGCTTCGGTGGCGCAGCCTCAGACGCCGCCGGCGAAGCGCCCGCTTGAAATGACGCATCACGCGGCCGAATGACCGCGGCGGGCTGCCCGGTTTCGCAGAAGGAGCCGGGCCGCCTGTCTTGCCGTCGCCCTACAACTCACGCCCCCCAGAACTTGGGGTCGAGGCGAAGACGGTTGTAACGAACAAGCCGACAACGACGCCAAAGAAGGCGAGCGCCGCGAGAGGCGTATGAAATACCACCAGAGCGGCGATGGCGAGAACCAAAGTCGGAATTTTCCACATAGCGAAGCCATCCACTATAAAGTCAAAAGTAGTAGGAATAACCTCTTTAGCGACGAGGGGACTCTTTCGGCAGCGAAGTTACTTGACCTGTAAATGGCAACATTCGGCTCTCAGTCATGCTTAACGGCAATTAAATCTCTGTCATTAATCTGTCTTTTACT
This sequence comes from Skermanella sp., assembly GCF_059503625.1. Classification (NCBI taxonomy): domain Bacteria; kingdom Pseudomonadati; phylum Pseudomonadota; class Alphaproteobacteria; order Rhodospirillales; family Azospirillaceae; genus Skermanella; species Skermanella sp. The sequence continues at coordinate 3,381 of NZ_JCACHA010000916.1, read as the reverse complement.
CGGTCACGCTAATTTGGCTCCATCGGAACGGAGCGAGTTTCAATGCCTATCAGCAGCTATCTACTGACACCCCCGCGCAGTCTTGAGCAGGTCATGGCCGATCTGGGACTCCAGCCATTCGACGGTTCCACTTTGCGTCACGACAACAGCAACAACCCGCCGGATGCAGAGCGTGACGCCGAGGCTTCTTCAACCTCGGCGTCGTAACCGTCGACTCATCCGGTCAGAACCGCCCCGCCCCGACGGCGCCGACATAAACACTGTAGAGCGACGTCGTGGCGGTGATGAACAGCCGGTTCCGTTTCGGTCCGCCGAAGGCTAGGTTGGAAACCACCTCCGGAACCCTGACTTTCCCCAGCAGATCGCCGTTGGGCGAGAAACAATGGACCCCGTCGCCGGCGCTGGTCCAGACGTTCCCGTCGGTGTCCAGGCGGAACCCGTCCGCCAGCCCGGGCTCGATCGTGGCGAAGACTTCGCCGCCCGACAGGCTCCCCGATTCGGAAACGGTGAAGGCGCGGATATGGTGCGGTCCGTCGTCACGGTGCGAAGCTCCCGTATCGGCGACGTAGAGCATCTGTTCGTCCGGTGAGAAGGCGATGCCGTTCGGCTTGTCGAAGTCGCCGGCGGCCACCGCGACTTGGCCGGACTCCGGATCGATCCGGTAGACGTGGCAGCCGTCCTGCTCGATCTCGGACTTGTGGCCCTCGTAGTCGGTCAGGATGCCGTATGGCGGATCGGTGAACCAGATCGAGCCGTCCGATTTCACCACGACATCGTTGGGCGAGTTCAGGCGTCTCCCCTTGTGGCTGTCGGCCAGCACGGTGATGGAGCCGTCGTACTCGGTCCTCGTGACCCGCCTCGCGCCATGTTCGCAGCTCACCAGCCGGCCCTGGCGGTCGCGGGTGTTGCCGTTGGTGAAGTTCGACGGCGAGCGGAACACGCTGACGCCGCCACCCTCCACCCAGCGCATCATCCGGTTGTTCGGTATGTCGCTCCAGATCAGGTGCCCGCCGTCTCCAAACCAGACCGGTCCCTCCGCCCAACGCATTCCCGTATGCAGTTTTTCGATGAAGACATTGCCGAGCGCGTAACGGCGGAACCGGCTGTCGACGATCTCGAAAGGACTTTCCATCTTGCTTCCTCCTCCCCTATGGGTTTTCCCATGGCGATTTTTTGTTGCCATGGCAAACGATCCGCTGCCCCATGGGCGGCGTCAACATCAGAAAATTCAGACAGAGTGCATGGAGGAAACACGATGCCACGCTTCGCCGCCGATAAGCTCGTCGGGTATGCCGAAGCCCTGCTTCAGGCTTCCGGCCTGCCGGCAGCCCGGTCCAGGACCGTCGCGGAGATCCTGGTGGAAGGTGACCTGTTCGGCCACACCACCCATGGTCTCCAGCTGCTGCCGGGCTACCTGAAGGAAATCGATGCCGGCACCATGACGACCGGCGGCGACCCGGAAACGATCGCCGACACCGGTCCTGCGATAACCTGGGACGGCCGGCGCCTGCCCGGCCCCTGGCTGGTGGTCCAGGCGCTCGATCTGGCGAGCCAGCGTGCCGTCCAGTACGGCACGGCTACCGTCGTGATCCGGCGCAGCCACCATATCGCCTGTCTGGCCGCCTATCTGAAACGAGCGACCGACCGGGGACTGGCGATCATCCTGGCAAGCTCCGACCCGGCCGGCGCCAGCGTGACGCCTCATGGCGGCATCGGCCGAATCATGACGCCCAACCCATTGGCCGCCGGCTGGCCGACATCCAAGGGGCCGGTCCTGCTCGATGTCAGCATGTCCACCACCACCAACGGGCTGACCAACCGCAGCCACGCCGAAGGCAAGCCCCTGCCCCATCCCTGGCTGATCGACGGCCACGGCAACGCCACCGCCGATGCCTCCGCGTATTTCGCCGATCCGCCCGGGGCGATCCTGCCGCTCGGCGGCCTCGACCTCGGTCACAAGGGCTATGCGCTGGGCTTGATGGTCGAGATGATGACGTCGGCGCTGGGCGGCTATGGCCGCGCGGACGGAGCGACCGGCTGGGGCGCCTCGGTCTTCCTCCAGGTGTTCGATCCCGACGCCTTCGGGGGCCGTGACGGTTTCATCCGGGAAACGACCTGGCTGGCCGATGCCGCACATGCCACGCCGCCCCGTCCCGGCGGCCCGCCCGTCCGGCTGCCGGGAGAAGGTGGCCTGAAACGGCGCGCGGATCAGCTCCGCAACGGGGTAGAGCTGTACGACGGCATCCTGGAAGGACTGGAGCCCTGGGCCGACCGGCTGAGCGTCGCGAAGCCGCACAGCCTTTCTTCCTGAACAGCCTTTCGTCCTGAACGCCTTTCTTCCGGAACACCCTTTTGATCCTAATCAATGATTGGGTACCGGCAACGGGAGGATGCTGGTTTGGAGGGCAGAGAGCCCTCTGTCTGCCTGCCAAGGCGGCAATGATGCGATAAGAGGGAGAGAAACCATGGCGCTCAAGAACCTGGTCGTCGTCGTGGACCAAACCGCCCAGTCCACCGCGAGGGTCAATACCGCGATCCTGCTGGCCGAGAAGCACGACGCGCACCTGACGGGCCTGTTCATCGCCTCTCCCCCTGTCCTCCCCAGCTATGTGGCGGGCGAACTGGGCGAAGGCATCATCGCCATCCAGCGGCGTACCGCCCAGGAGCATGCGGACGAAGCCGCCGCCCTCTTCCGCCGGGCCGTCGAACTGGCCGGTATCGGCGACCGGTCGGAATGGCGCGCCCTGCGCGGCAATCCGACGGAAGTGACCGGCATCGTCGGCCGCTATGCCGACCTCGTCGTCGTCGGTCAGGTCGACCCCGACCGCGACGGCGAGGTGCCGCCGGTCCATCCGGAGGACGTCCTGTTCAACTGCGGCCGGCCGGTGCTGGTGGTTCCCTATGCGGGGCGGCCGGCCAGCATCGGCGAACGCGTGGTGATCGGCTGGAACGCCAGCCGGGAGGCCGCCCGCGCCGTCAACGATGCCCTGCCGCTGCTGGAAGCTGCGCAGAAGGTCAGCGTCCTTGCCGTCAACCCGAAGCCCGGCTTCGACGGGCTGGGCGACGAACCGGGGGCAGACATCGCACTCCACCTGGCGCGCCACGGCGTCATGGTGACCGCCGATCACTTCTCGGCCAGGGGCATGGATGCGGGCGACATGATCCTGAACTACGCGACGGACGTCTCGGCCGACCTGCTGGTGATGGGCGCATATGGCAGGTCGCGGCTTCGCGAACTGGTGTTGGGCGGCGTAACGCGGCATATTATGCACCACATGACCATACCGGTGCTGTTCTCACACTGAGCGGCGCCGTTTTTCTTCAGGGAACGGGACTGCCATGATTCTGGTTTTCGGCTCACTCAACATGGACCTCGTGATG
>NZ_JCACHA010000915.1:0-7400 GCF_059503625.1 Skermanella sp. | reverse complement strand
CGGGCCTGGTCGGCGATGGAGCGGGTTATCGCCTGCCTGATCCACCACGTCGCATATGTGGAAAACTTGTAGCCGCGCCGGTACTCGAACTTATCGACCGCCTTCATCAAGCCGATATTTCCTTCCTGGATCAGGTCCAGGAACTGAAGGCCGCGGTTCGTGTACTTCTTGGCGATCGAGATGACGAGGCGGAGATTGGCCTCGACCATTTCCTTCTTGGCGCGGCTCGCTTCCTTCTCGCCCTTCTGGACGGTCGAAACGATCCGGCGGAACTCGCCGATCGGCAGGCCCGCTTCGTCCGACACGGACGAGATCTGCTCGCGCAGCCGCACGATGTCGCCGGTGTGCCGCTCCAGGAAGCGCGGCCATGCCTTGCCCGAAAGACCCTTGATCCGGTCGATCCAGTTGGGGTCCAGCTCGTGGCCGTAGTAATGGTGCAGGAAGTCCTCGCGCTTGACCTTGCTGTCGACCGCCATGCGGAGCAGGCGGCCTTCCATGCCGATCAGGCGGCGGTTGAGACCGTAGAGCTGTTCGACAAGCTGCTCGATCCGGGCGTTGTTGAGCCGGACCGTATTCATCAGCTCGATCATCTCGGCGCGGATCTTGTCGTACTTCTTGTCGGTCTTGCCGATCTCCTCGCCGCGCTGGATGGCGGTCAGGCGGGATTCCTGGATCCGGTGCAGCTTTTCATAGGTCGCCGCGATCTTCTCGAAGGTTTCGAGCACCTGCGGCTTCAGGGCGGCTTCCATGGCGGAAAGCGAGAGGTTGTTCTCCTCGCCGTCCCCTTCGCCATCGCCTTCGGCGTCGCCCCCCAAGGGAGGCTCTGCCTCTTCGCCTTCTCCTGCGGCTCCATCCGCCCCTTCGGCGCGGGCGGGCTGCTCGGTCCCCCCTTCGCCGTCGACAGCGGCGGGAATGCCCTCGGCGACTTCACCTTCCGGACCGCCGCCATATGTGGCGTCCAGGTCGATGATGTCGCGGAGCAGCATCTTCCCTTCGTTCAGGGAATCGTGCCATTCGATGATGGCGCGGATCGTCAGAGGGCTTTCGCAGATGGCCCCGATCATCTGTTCGCGGCCGGCTTCGATCCGCTTGGCGATGGCGATTTCGCCTTCGCGGGACAGCAGTTCGACCGATCCCATTTCCCGCAGGTACATGCGGACGGGATCGTCGGTGCGGCCGATGTCGTCGTCGTCCAGATTGCCGGAGACTCTCGTCTCCCCGTCGCTTTCGGCGGCGGCGTTCTGGTTGTCGTCCTGTTCTTCGCTTTCGACGACGTTGATGCCCATCTCGGAGAGCATCGCCATCGTGTCCTCGATCTGCTCGGAGGACGACTGGTCTGGAGGAAGCGCGGCGTTCATCTCGTCGTAGGTGACGTAACCACGTTCCTTGCCACGGGCGATCATCTTCTTGACCGCTTGCGCCATGCCGTCCATCAGCGGGCCATCGCCGGATTCCTCACGATTTTCCGTCACTTCTGCGCCATTCGTCGCTTTCGTGGCCATTCGATAGATGCCCCCGCCTAGAAAACAAAAGTAGCGCCGACGACTTGCGGTGCTCCGCGCCATCCGCACATACAGGAACTGACTTTATTGGCCTGACCCAAGCTCCATGCTCCATCTGCCACACGCGACCTCAGTATTCAAGGTCGGGGTCGTCATCGAATTCAGCGGCTCCGGCCTCGGCCTCCTGGAGGGCCTTGAGGCGGGACCAATTATCCATATTCAAGTCGCGGGCTAGGGACTGGGTCGCTTCCTGGCGCTCGGACCGGATATGATCGCAATATGTCTGCCCCCATACGTCGGCCCAACCTCGGCGGGCCTGATCCAAAGTCGCTTCCGCACGGGCGAAAGCATACAGGAAAGACGCCGCGCCGACGGCATCCTCCAGATTGGAGAAGCCTTTGCTAGTCAAGTGGCTACCCAATGCGGCAGCGTCAAGGCCGGGATGTTCTACCAGCACCGATACAACCGCCTGCCGCAGGAGATCGAGCGGTTGGGCCAGGAATTGCACTTCGCCCAGCGCCTCGCCGAATTCCTCGAACAGTTCGGGATGGTTCAGCATCGTAGCCAACAGCACCCGCTCGCGTCCCTCGCGGGCCGGACGGGGTCTGGACCGCTGGTAGTCCGGCGGCGGGTCGGTGTTGCGCGGCTGGCGGAAATTGCGCCCGCCGAACCTGCCCGAACCGCCCTGCCGTGACTGGAAAGGCTGCTGAAACGCAGGCCGGGCGCGGAATTTTTCGTAAAACCGCCGGCGCATCTCGTCCCGGTAGAGCGACTGCACGGTACGGTCGTTGATGGTTCCGACCCGCTCGTCCAGGGCCGCCTGAAGGCCGGCGCGGGCCTCGGGCGTATCGACTGCCCTACCCTCCGCTTCCATTTGCCACAACACGTCCGCCAGGGGTCTGGCGCCGTCCAGAACCTCCTGCATTGCCTTGGCGCCCTGCTTACGGATCAGGCTGTCAGGGTCTTCGCCGCCCGCCATGAAGGCAACCTTGACGGAATGATCCGGCATAAGGTGTGGCAAAATTCTCTCAACTGCGCGAAAAGCGGCTCGCTGGCCGGCATTGTCGCCGTCGAAGCACAGGATCGGGACCCGCTGGCCGCTGGGCGACAGTTTCCACAGTTCCAGGATCTGGCTTTCGGTCAGCGCCGTGCCGAGCGGGGCGACCGCCCCCTCGAAGCCGGCGCGGACCAGGGCGATCACGTCCATGTAGCCTTCGACCACGATCACCGGCTTGTCGTCGGTGGCCGCCTGCCGGGCACGGCTCATGTTGTAGAGCAGCTTGCCCTTGTGGAAGAGCGGGTTGTCGGCCGAATTGATGTATTTCGGCCCCTCTCCCTCCAGGATGCGGCCACCGAAGGCCACGACCCGGCCGCGCCGGTCGGTCACCGGGAACATGACGCGGTTCCGGAAGAAGGAGAAGGCGCCGCCGCCATAATCGGAAGGCCGGACGAGACCCGCTTCGATCATGTCGGGCTCCTTGAAGCCCTCCCGCGCCAGATATATCCGGAGCGCATTGCCGTCCGACGGCGCATGCCCCAGCCGGAAGCGGGTGATGGCTTCCTCGTCCAGGCCCCTGCCGTGCAGGTATTCCAGCGCTATCCGGCCCGACGGCGCAAAAAGCTGAAGCTCGAACCAGCGGCAGGCCGCTTCGACCAGATCGTGCAGCGACTTCTGCCGCTCGAACCGCTGGCGGTCCTCCGGGGTCGATTGCGGCACCTGCAATCCGGCCTCGGCCGCCAATTGCTCGACCGCTTCGGGAAACGCCAGATTGTCGTGGCGCATCGCGAAGCCGATGATGTCGCCATGGGCGCCGCAGCCGAAGCAGTGGAAGAAGCCCTTCTGGTCGTTGACGTAGAAGCTGGGCGTCTTCTCGTTGTGGAACGGGCACGGCGCCTTGAACTCGCGCCCCGCCCGGATCAGCCGCATGCGCTTGCCAACCACGTCGGACAGGGCCAGCCGTGCCCGCAGCTCTTCAAGGAATTGAGGAGGAAACGCCATGGGGATTGCGCTAGATCATCCGGGGATCGTTCAGGCCTGGACCAGCTTTTCCTTCACGTAACCGCTCGCCTTGCCGAAATCCATCTGGCCGGCGTAGCGAGTGCGCAGCTCGGCCATGGTCCGTCCCATGTCCTTGATGCCGCCGGCGCCGATATCGGCGATCACCTTGGCCACGGCCTCGCGGACCTCGGCATCGTTGAACTGCTTGGGCAGGAAGGTCTCGATGATGCCGATCTCTTCACGCTCCTGCTCCGCCAGTTCGAGCCGGCCGCCCTGTTCGTAGAGCGAGATCGCCTCCCGGCGCTGCTTGATCATGGTCTGGAGCATGGAGAGGATTTCCTCCTCGTCGATGCCGTCAGTGACGCCGCGGCCGCGCGCCGCGATGTCGCGGTCCTTCAAGGCCGCCAGGATCAGGCGCAGGGTCGATACCGCGCGCGGGTTCTTGGCCCGCATCGCCTCTTTCAAGGCCTCGTTGAGCCGAGTGCGGAACATGGTTTGAAGTCCTTCATCGAGAGAATACGAAGCAACAATACCCAATGTCCGGCACGTCCGCCAGAGCGGCCGTTACGGAGCGATGGGGGCATGGCGGGGGATGCGATCGGGGCACGGCGGCCATTCCGTCACTTGACCGGTGCCGAGCCATGGTTTAATCGCAGGGGCAAGCGAACCACGAACGGCACGACAGGCCGGTCGCGGTCTTGACGCGTGCCGGTTCGCGTTCCACTTGGGCGGAATGCGGCACGATCAGAGCCGCTGTAAGTAATGCGCCCGACGGCGCCGTCAATATGGGGTCAATCACCGATGTCCGATAACACTCCCGCCGGTGCGACGCTCAGCGCCGCCGCCGCGTCGCGCCCGGAAGGTGCGACCGCCGTTCTGGTTCTTGCCGACGGGACCGTGCTGTGGGGCCGAGGACTGGGTGCCCTGGGCGCTTCGGTCGGCGAGGTGTGCTTCAACACCTCGATGACCGGGTATCAGGAAATCCTGACCGATCCCAGCTATGCCGGCCAGATCATCACCTTCACTTTCCCGCATATCGGCAACACCGGCGCCAATGCCGAGGATATCGAGACGGTCACGCCGGCCGCACGCGGCCTCGTGCTGCGCGCCGACATCACCGATCCGTCCAACTGGCGCGCCACCCGCCACCTGGACGACTGGCTGAAGAGCTACGACCTGATCGGCATCTCCGGGATCGATACCCGCCGGCTGACCCGCCGCATCCGCGACGGCGGGGCGCCGACCGGCGTCGTGGCGCACAGCCCCGACGGCGCGTTCGACCTGGAGGCGCTGCTGGCGCAGGCCCGGCAGTGGCCGGGGCTGGAGGGCATGGACCTCGCCAAGGACGTTTCCTGCCGCCAGACCTACGACTGGGACGAGGGCATGTGGAAGCTGGGCGAAGGCTATGCCCGCCAAGAGAACCCGCGCCACCACGTCGTCGCGATCGACTACGGCGCCAAGCGCAACATCCTGCGCTGCCTTGCCGGGACGGGAGCCAAGGTGACGGTGGTGCCGGCGAACGCCACGGTCGAGGACGTCATGCGCCACAAGCCGGACGGCGTCTTCCTGTCCAACGGCCCCGGCGATCCGGCGGCCACCGGCAAATACGCCGTGCCGACAATTCGCGGGCTGATGGATACCGGCGTCCCGATGTTCGGCATCTGCCTGGGCCACCAGCTGATGGCGCTGGCGCTGGGCGCCGAGACGGAGAAGATGCCGCGCGGCCATCGCGGCGCCAACCATCCGGTCAAGGACTTGGCGACCGGCAAGGTCGAGATCACCAGCCAGAACCATGGCTTCGTCGTCAAGCCGGAGAGCCTGCCCGACACGGTCGAGGTGACCCATGTCAGCCTGTTCGACGGCACCAACGAGGGGTTGAAGGTCAAGGACAAGCCGATCTTCTCGGTCCAGTACCATCCGGAAGCCTCACCCGGTCCGGAAGACAGCCATTACCTGTTCCACCGCTTCGTCGATCTGATCGACAGCAAGCGGGGGTGAGGAGCCCCTCGTCCGATAATAATAAGTGGATGCCGTAGGTCGGTCTAAAGCGAAGCGGCAGCCGACATAGACGCGCCTGCTTGTCGGCTGCCGCTTCGCTTTAGCCGACCTACAGATTTATTGCGATATGGCATTCGATCGACTTCAATAAGAAAAAGGCGCGGACATCGTCCGCGCCTTTTTTATTTGGGAACCGGGTGGAAGCCGGAGCTTCGTTACCGCCCTTCCGGACGGCCACGCCCCTGACCACCGCCACCGCCGCTGTGACCGTGGCCGCTCCGCTGCGGACGGCCATGCTGCTGGGGACGTCCCTGGCCCTGCGGCGCCGGACGGCCTTGCCCCTGCCCCGGTGAAGACTGGGGCCGGCGCTGCTGCGGACGCGGCGGGCGCGGCGGACGGTCGTCAGCACTCGGAGCGGACACGACGCCGCCGTGGGAATGCCACGGGTGATCCTCGACGACCGGGATGCGGACCTTGATCAGCTTCTCGATGTCCTTGAGGAAAGCCCGCTCCTCGCTGTCGCAGAACGAGATGGCGATGCCGCTGGTCCCTGCCCGCGCCGTGCGGCCGATCCGGTGGACGTAGCTTTCCGGAACGTTAGGCAGGTCGTAGTTGATGACGTGGGTGATGCCGTCGATATCGATGCCGCGCGCCGCGATGTCGGTCGCGACGAGAACACGGATCTCGCCGGTCTTGAAGTTCTCCAACGCCCGCTGGCGTGCGGTCTGCGACTTGTTGCCGTGGATCGCCTCCGCCCGGACGGCGATCTGGCCGAGTTGCTCGACGACCCGGTTGGCGCCGTGCTTGGTGCGGGTGAAGACCAGGGCGCGGTTGATCTCGGGGCGCTTCAGGACTTCGCCCAGCAGCGGACGCTTGTCAGCCTTCTCGACGAACATGACGTGCTGCTCGATCCGCTCGGCGGTGCTCGACACCGGCGTCACCTCGACCCGGACCGGTTCGGTCAGGATCTTGTCGGCCAGCTTGGCGATTTCCGGCGGCATGGTGGCGGAGAAGAACAGCGAGTGGCGCTTGGCCGGCAGCGTCTTCAGGATGCGCCGGACATCGTGGATGAAGCCCATGTCCAGCATGCGGTCGGCCTCGTCCAGGACGAACACTTCAAGCCGGTCGAGCTTGACCAAGCCCTGCCCGATCAGGTCGAGCAGACGGCCCGGCGTTGCCACCAGGATATCGACGCCGCGCGACATCGCCTGGACCTGCGGGTTCTGGCCGACGCCGCCGAAGATCACCGTATGGGTCAGCGGCAGGTTGGCGCCGTAGGTCTTGAAGCTGTCGCCGATCTGGATCGCCAGTTCGCGCGTCGGCGTCAGGACGAGGGTGCGGGCACCCTGCGGGACGGGCCGGGTGCGGGTGGCGGACAGGCGGTGGAGGATGGGCAGCGCGAAGGCCGCCGTCTTGCCGGTACCCGTCTGGGCGACGCCCAGCAGGTCGCGGCCTTCGAGCAGGTGCGGGATAGCCTGCGCCTGGATCGGGGTCGGAGTGGAATAGTTCTCGGCGCTGATGGCGCGCAGGATCGGCTCGCTCAAGCCGAGATCGCTGAAAGACGTCACTGTGAAAGGATCTTTCGGGGCTTGACCGCGCGCTGCCGGGCCGCCCTCTGGTGCTGATGCGGGTCTTTCGGATGCAGCGGCACAAGCTGCCGCTTCGCGCGATCACGAAAGACAATTGATCGAGACCGATAGTTGCTCTTTCGCAAGTGCGAAGTCAAGGGGCCATAGGTCAGAGCTTCGCGGGAAGGCAGGCATCATGGCTGCATGGCCCTGAGTGACAAGGTGGCCGTTTCGCCTGTTGGGATGAGCAGGAAACACAGCGTGGGAGATCGAGATGCGCGCGCAAGCATGGCGGGGACGCTCCAGTTCCAGCAGTCTGGCCGGCCCCTTGTT
>NZ_JCACHA010000914.1:0-7432 GCF_059503625.1 Skermanella sp. | reverse complement strand
CCGGAGGCTGTTTCGTTGCGGGCGATCCCGTGGGCGCCGGGGAAGAAGGCGTCGCTGGAAACTGTGCCGCCGGAAGCTGTGCCGCCGGAGACTGGACCGGAGGAGCGGCTGAAACCGAAGGCGCCGGCGGAGCAACCGCCGGTGGCTGTTCGGCGGGCGTTACCGGAACGACCAGTCCCGGAGCCGGTGCGGCCGGCGCGATGTTCAGCGCCGTGGCCAGCCGTTCCGGCAGTTCCGGGACGAAATCGACCAGTTCGCGGCCTGTCGAATTCATGTAGTACCAGCCGCCATAGGCGGAGCCCGCCAGCACCACGGCGAGCAGCAGCAGCGCTCCTCCGGGAATGCGGCTTTCCGGCGCCGGCTTGGGCAGGTAAAGCTCCGGCTTGGGCGTCAGTCCGCCGGAGGTTTCCTCCTTGAATCGGCGCAGCACGAGCTGGGGATCGAGCCCCAGATGCTCGGCATAGGTGCGGAGAAAACCGGTGGCATAAGTGGCGCCGGGAAGATCGCCGAAGCGGCCTTGCTCGATCGCTTCCAGATAGGCCAGACGGATGCGGAGGGCCACGGCGATCTCGCTCAGCTCGTAGCCGAGAGACATCCGCCGGCTGCGGAGCATGTCGCTGACGCCAGGACCTCTCACGCCGGAACCGCCGGAAGGGTTTGCCGCGAGTCCGCCGCCTGCCGGGTCGCTGCCGCCGCGTGCTGCGTCGCCGATGTGGAAATTCCTTCCTCTGGTGTCGCCCATACCATCAGCCGTCGTTGCGCAGCGAATTCATGTTCAGAAAGCGGAGAAAGCCAGATAAAACGCTCCGCCACTGTCGCTGAAGTTGTAACAAACTTTCATCGCGGAATGCAACGAATTAGATCATGACTCCATGATCCAGGGCAAAAGCGCGCAATTTTTCGCGCAAGCTGTGATCCCTGACCGGATACAACGTTTCTATATAGTCGCTCAAGCCAGATACGTTCAAACTGCGCAGCATCGACTTGACGGGACCGACCGCCGGTGGAGACATGGACAGGCTACGAAGTCCGATTCCGATCAGCGCCATGGCGTCCAGGGGACGGCCCGCCATCTCGCCGCACACGCTCAGCGGCACCCCGGCCGCATCGCACAGCCCGACCAGATGGCGGAACATGTTCAGCATGGGCGGCGACAGCGGGTCGTAACGGTTGTTGATCCGGGGGTTGCCCCGGTCGGCGGCGAACATGTACTGCATCAGGTCGTTCGACCCGACGGAGATGAAGTCCAGGCGCGGCAGAAGCGCCGGCAGGTGCCAGATCAGCGACGGCACCTCCAGCATGGCCCCGACCAGCACGCGCCTCGGCTGCGGAGCGCCGCTTCTCGCCAGACGCTCGATCTCGAGGTCGAGGATGGCGCGAGCCGCTTCGAACTCTGCGCATTCCGCGATCATGGGGAACATGACGCGCAAGTCGCGCCCGGCGGATGCCCGCAGCAGCGCCCGCAACTGCTTGCGCAGCATCGCCGGGCGGTCCAGGCCGATCCGGATCGCGCGCCAGCCGAGCGCCGGGTTCTCCTGTTCCTGATGGGCGAAGTACGGCAGGCTCTTGTCGCCGCCGACGTCCAGGGTGCGGAACACGATCGGCCGGTCGCCGGAAAGCTCCAGCACCCTGCTGTAAAGCTCGGTCTGGGCCTCGACGTCCGGATAGGCCGGCCGGATCATGAACGGGATCTCGGTCCGGTACAGGCCGACCCCGTCGGCTCCGGTATCGCTCAAATGCTGGAGGTCGATCAGAAGGCCGCAGTTCAGGTTGATCGACATCGCGACACCGTCCTGCGACACGGCCGGCTCGTCGATGATCTCGGCATACAGGCGTTTGCGCTGGGCGCGCATCGTCATGCTGTTGTGGAAGGCGTCCTGGACATCCTCGGCCGGGCGGACCAGCACCTGGGCGTTGTCGCCGTCGACGATGAGCTGGTCGAGCGGTTCGATCCGGGTCAGCACGTCGATGCACTGCCCGACCACGGGGATGTCGAGCGCGCGGGCGACGATCGCGACATGGCTGGAGGCGGAGCCTTCCTCCAGCACCAGCGCCCGCAGCCGCCGCCGGTCGTAGTCCAGCAGTTCCGCCGGTCCCATCGAGCGTGCCACCAGGATCACGTCGTCCGGCAGGGAGGCCGCCGCCTGCAACTCCTTGCCGGCGAGATGCTGGAGCAGCCGGTTGGTCAGGTCGTCCAGGTCGAGCAGCTTTTCCCGGATATAGGGGTCGTGCAGCTGGCTCATGCGGGCGCGCGTATCGTTCTGGACCCGCTGCACCGCCGCTTCCGCCGTCAAGCCGTTCTTGATCGCTTCCCGGATGCGCGACAGCCAGCCGCGGTCCTCGGCGAACATCCGGTAGGTCTCCAGGATGTCATGGTGCTCGCCGCCCTCTACGCTCGATACCCGCAGCAGGTCGTCGATCGCGGTGTGCATCACCTCCAGCGCCTGCCGGAAGCGCTCGATCTCGTGCTCCGGGTCCTCGGCGACCATCTGGCGGATGGTGAGCTGGGGACGGTGCAGCACCGCCAAGCCCATCGCGAGGCCCCGGTTGAGGCTGACGCCGTCCAGCCGGGTCGGCAGCAGGGCGGCATCCGCGACGGAGGAAATCTCCTGGGCGCTGACCAGTTCGCCGCCGGCGGTCAGTTCCGCCACCACCATGGCGATGGTCTGGAGGGTTTCGACCTCCTCCTCGAAATAGACGCGCTTGTCCTTGTGCTGGATCACCAGCACGCCGCGTACCCGGCCGCCGCGCAGGATCGGCACGCCCATCAGCGACAGGAAAGCCTCCTCGCCGGTTTCGGGCCGGTAGGCGAAGTTGGGGTGAGACGGCGCATTGGCGAGCGCTACCGGCCGGGCATGGGCCGCGATGTCGCCGACCAAGCCTTCGCCCACCCGCAGGCGCGTCTTGTGGACAGCCGACTGATTGAGGCCGACGGTGGCGAACAGCTCCAGGATGTCGCCCGCGCGCATGACGTAGCAGGAGCAGACGTCGGCGCCCATCTCCGCGCCGATCAGCGTGACGATCTTGTCAAGGCGGTGCTGGGCGGTACCCGACCCTGCCATGACGTCGCGCAGCCTTGCCAGAAGGCGTCTGGACGTAATGCCGGGCATGGCCGCTCCCTGTTCTATCTCGTAATCCTTCATGTCCATGGCATGGTCCGAACCCGGTGCATCCCGCGCCGGGGTGTCGCGCCCCGGAGCGTCATTCATCTACTCCACGGCTCCGGACGCGATTTTGGAACCATAGGCCGGTTCGTCGCCATAGGCTTTGCCAATAAGGCCGCTTCGCAATGCCAGCGCGTGGACCGCCTGATCGACCAGATCGTTCAGGATCTCCGCAGTCGGTTGTTCGCGGGTGACCATGCCGACGCTCTGGCCCGCCATCAGCGAACCGTTCTCGATATCGCCCTCGATCACGGCGCGGCGCAGGGCGCCGGCCCAATAGTGCTCGATCTCGAGCTGGGCTTCCTTCTGGCCGACCTCGCCGCGCGTGAACCGGTCGATCACGGTGCGCTGGAAGTCCATGAAGCGGCGGGTGCCCTCGTTGGTCAGCGCCCGCACGGGAATCACCGGAAAGCGCGGATCGATCTGGACGGACGGGATCGCGTCGCGCGCCGCCGCATTGATGAAGGCCTGCTTGTAGCGCGCATGGGCGATCGATTCGGTGGCGCAGACGAAGCGGGTGCCGAGCTGAACACCGGAAGCGCCCATCTCCAGGTAGGACAGGATCGCCTCGCCCCGGCCGATCCCGCCGGCTACGAAGACCGGGACATCGGACACCACCGGCAGGATTTCCTGTGCCAGGACCGATGTGGAGACCGGCCCGATATGGCCGCCGGCTTCCATCCCCTCGATCATGATGGCATCGGCGCCGCTCTTCACCAGCTTGCGGGCGGTCGCCGCCGTCGGTGCGAAGCAGACGACCTTGGCGCCCGTTTCCCGGACCCGCCGGATGACGGCGGAAGGCGGCAGCCCGCCGGCCAGGACGACATGGCTAACCCCGCGTTCCGCACAGACGCCGATCAGGTCGTCCAGGCGCGGGTGCATCGTAATCAGGTTGACGCCGAAGGGCTTGGACGTGCGTTCCCTGGTGCCGGCGATCTCGGCGTCGAGCTGGTCCGGCGACATGGAGCCGGAAGCCAGCACGCCGAAGCCGCCGCCGTTGGAAATGGCGGCGACAAGATTGCGCTCCGACACCCAGGTCATGGCGCCGCCCATGATGGCGAACTCGGTGCCCAGGAACGCGCGTCCCCTGCTCCACAGCCGGTCGAGCCGGACGCGCGCATCCCGTGTCTGGTCTTCGGCTACCGTCATGGCCGGGCCATCCCTGGGTTCACCATCGTTGCGCTCTCTATCATCAGGCGAAGCCTGCCGCCGGCGCGCCCGAGGCGCCGGTCAGGCGGCGTCCAGGCCGTAGGCGGTGTGGAGAGCGCGCAGGGCCAGTTCGGTGTATTCCTCGGCGATCAGGACGCTGACCTTGATCTCCGACGTCGAGATGACCTGGATGTTGATGCCCTTGTCCGCCAGCGTCTTGAACATGCGCTGGGCGACGCCGGCATGGCTGCGCATGCCGACGCCGATCACCGACACCTTGACGACATTGCTGTCAGCCAGCAGGCGACGGTACTGCAACTCTTCCTTGGAGGCTTCCAGCACGCCGCGCGCCCGTTCCAGGTCGCCCTTCGACACGGTGAAGGTGATGTCGGTGCTGGCGCCGTCCTCGGACACGTTCTGCACGATCATGTCGACGTTGACCGACGCGTCGGCCAGCGGACCGAACAGGCCGGCGGCGACGCCGGGCCGGTCGGCGACGCCGACAAGGGTGATCTTCGCTTCGTCTCGGCTATAGGCGATGCCGCTGACCAGTTCCTGTTCCACGATTTCGTCCTCGTCCACAACCAGAGTTCCGGGCAGGTCGCTGCCGGACGCCTTGTCAAAACTGGAAAGCACCTGCACCCGGACGCCATGCTTCATGGCCATCTCGACGGAGCGGGTTTGCAGGACCTTGGCGCCCAGCGACGCCATTTCCAGCATTTCTTCATAAGTGATCTTGGACAGTTTGCGCGCCTTCGACACGATCCGGGGATCGGTCGTGTAGACGCCGTCGACGTCCGTATAGATATCGCAGCGGTCGGCCTTGATCGCGGCGGCCAGCGCCACCGCCGAGGTGTCGGAACCGCCGCGGCCCAGCGTCGTGATCCGGCCGTTCGGCGACAGGCCCTGGAAGCCGGCGACGACGGCGACTTCGCCCGAGGACAGGCGGCGCTCGAGTTCTTCCGTCTCGATGGTGCCGATGCGCGCCTTGGCGTGGACGTCGTCGGTGCGGATCGGGATCTGCCAGCCCTGCCAGGAGCGGGCGGTGATGCCTAGTTCCTGCAGGGCAAGGGCGGTCAGGCCGCTGGTCACCTGCTCGCCGGAGGCAACGACGGCATCGTATTCCCGCGCATCGTGCAGCGGGCTGATGCCGGCGCAATATTCCACCAGCTTGTTGGTGACGCCGGACATGGCCGACACGACGACGGCGACCTGATGGCCGGCATCGACTTCCACCTTGACCTTGCGCGCCACATTCTTGATGCGGTCGATGTCGCCGACCGATGTGCCGCCGAATTTGAGTACGATCCGCGCCATTGCCGTATAGCCGCCCTTAACTCTGAAACCGTCGCCCCGCCCTGACCGGTACTTTCGCCACCCGATCGATCCGCCTTGCTCTACCAAGCCGGATAGGCCCCGGGATCATTTTTGATCGGGGACCGGTGAACAGGCGGTTCCATTGCCGGAGCAAGGCGGGGTATCCATACTATCTCGGGGGAAGCGAAGCAAGCTTGCCCCGACTGACCACCGGTCGCATCCGGCACCGAGCCGCATCCAGGAACATACCCATGTCTGCCACCCGTACCGCCTCCAGCGCTTCCCCTTCCACAGCCACCGGAAAAACCGTTCTGGCCGGTACCACGGTGGACGCCGGAGAGATCGCCCGCTTCAGCGCCATCGCGGCGGAATGGTGGGATCCGCGCGGCAAGTTCAAGCCGCTGCACAAGTACAATCCGATCCGCATCGGCTATATCCGCGATGCCGTCTGTGCCCGTTTCGGCCGCGACCCGGCGGGCGTGCTGCCCCTGCAAGGCCTCCGCATCGTCGATATCGGCTGCGGCGGCGGCCTGCTGGCGGAACCGCTGGCGCGCCTCGGGGCCGAAGTCGTCGGCATCGACGCCGCCGAGCGCAACATCAAGGTGGCGAGCCTGCACGCCGCCGAGTCGGGCGTCACCGTCGATTACCGCGCCACCACGGCGGAAGCGCTGGCCGCATCCGGCGAGAAGTTCGACGTGGTGCTGGCGCTGGAAGTGGTCGAGCACGTCGCCGACGTGCCGCTGTTCCTCAAGTCGCTCTGCGGATTGCTCGAACCCGGCGGCATGCTGTTCCTTGCGACCATCAACCGCACGCCCAAGGCCTTCGCGCTGGCCATCGTCGGGGCCGAATACGTGCTGCGCTGGCTTCCCAGGGGCACCCACGACTGGCGCAAGTTCCTCAAGCCGTCGGAGCTTGCCGCCGGGCTCCGTCCCCACGGCGTCGCGGTCCGGGACGTGACCGGCGTCACCTACAACCCTTTGCGCGACGAGTTCTCCCTCAACCGCCGCGACCTGGACACCAACTACATGCTCTGGGCCAGCACGGAGGCATGAGGGCGAAGATGTTGGTTTTGTTGGCGCATATGGCGTTCTGGAGCGATGAACCTCGTAGACGCGGCCTCCGGCCGCGTTAGCGCGCGGAGTCCGGGCGAAGAAAGCAGCCGATGCATGCGCGGCGGCAGATGAAACCTTGAAGCCAAGGAGCAGCCGCCGCCACGACTTGCTATTTCTTCTTTTTCTTCAATTCCTTGCCATGGCTCTCCCGGACGCGGCGATTGATCGCGTCCTTCTTCTCATCGGAGAACGACTTCCAGTCCTTGACCTCGGTCCTGGTCCGGCCGCAGCCCTTGCACACCTTGTCCGAATCGTATTTGCAGATGTCGATGCAGGGGTTCTTCGTCTTCAACTTCCCCATCAGTGAGCGACACCATGGCGCTCGGGAGCTATGCCCCCTGGAGGCGCCCAGGTGGACAGGCTTTGCTCCATGATGGCGCTGGGGCGGGTCGGCGGCACCCGGACCAGACCGGCGGGGTCGGCAGGTGCCGGAGGATCGGCCTCGGCGGCGGCCAGCCGGCGCAACTCGCGCGGCGGGTCGGTTTCCTCCGGCGTCAGGAACAGCCCGGCGCGCCGCGCCCACTGGCCGACATCGGTCCGGCTGGTCCAGACCGTCAAGGCGACCGACAGGACCAGCCCGGTGATCACCGGCACCAGCCACCAGAAGAAGTCCGGCGCGATGTTGAGCACCAGGGCGCCCCAGGCCAATCCCAGCGCCACATGGACCCAGTTGCGCCCCATCGCTTCGCG
>NZ_JCACHA010000913.1:0-7433 GCF_059503625.1 Skermanella sp. | reverse complement strand
GCTGGATCTCCTGAACTTCCTGGGCATGATGGTGACGGCGCTGGTGCGTACGGTCGCCTCGCCCCGGCGGCTGCGGGGTATAGCGCTGGTCCACCACATCGAGCAGACCGGGCTGAACGCCCTGCCCATCGTCGGGCTGCTGTCGTTCCTGATCGGGGTCGTGCTGGCCTACCAGGGGGCGGACCAGCTTCGCCAGTTCGGCGCGGAGCTGTTCGTGGTCAACCTGCTCGGCATCTCGATCCTGCGGGAGATCGGCATCCTGATGACCTCGATCATCATAGCGGGACGGTCCGGCTCCGCCTTCACGGCGCAGATCGGCACCATGAAGGTCAACCTGGAGGTGGACGCGCTGCGCACCCTCGGCCTCGATCCGATCGAGCTGCTGGTGCTGCCCCGGGCGATCGCCCTGATGATCACGCTGCCGTTGCTGGCTTTCTACGCCGATGTCGTGGGCCTGCTCGGCGGGGCGGTAATGTGCTATTTCGTGCTGGATATCGGGTTCGGCCAGTTCGTCCAGCAGCTCCATGGCGCGATCAAGCTTTCCACGCTTATGGTCGGACTGTGCAAGGCTCCGGTCTTCGCCTTCGTCATAGCCCTGGTCGGATGCTATGAAGGGCTGAAGGTCAGCGGCAGCGCCGAAAGCGTCGGGCGGCTGACGACCCGGTCCGTGGTTGTGGGGATTTTCCTGGTGATCGTTCTCGATGCGCTCTTCTCGATCCTGTTCTCGTATCTCGGCGTCTGAAGAATGCCGGCATCCGACCACAGTGCCGTGATCCGGGTGCGCGGGCTGGTCACCCGGTTCGGCGCGCAGACGATCCATGACGGGCTGGACCTGGATGTCCGGCGCGGCGAGGTGCTGGGCGTGGTCGGCGGCTCCGGCACCGGAAAATCGGTGCTGCTCAAGGCCATCGTCGGGCTGGTCCGCCCCGCCGCCGGAACGATCGAGGTGCTGGGCGAGGACACCGCCACCCTGAACGATGCCGAACGCATCGGCCTGCAAGCGCGCTGGGGCGTCCTGTTCCAGGACGGCGCGCTGTTCAGCTCGATGACGGTCGCGGAAAACATCCAGGTCCCGCTGAAGGAGCACACGACGCTCGACCGCGCGACCATCGCGGAGGTGGCGCGCATCAAGATCGCCATGACGGGACTGCCGCCCGACGCGGGAATGAAGTATCCATCGGAGCTGTCCGGCGGCATGAAGAAGCGGGCGGGGCTGGCGCGCGCGCTGGCGCTCGATCCGGAGATCCTGTTCCTGGACGAGCCGACGGCGGGATTGGACCCGATCGGCGCCGCGGCCTTCGACGACCTGATAAAGGGCCTCCAGCGCAGCCTGGGCCTGACGGTGTTCATGGTGACCCACGACCTCGACAGCCTGCGCGCGATCTGCGACCGTATCGCCGTGCTGATCGACAAACGCATCCTGGTGGACACGATGGAGGCCCTGCGTTTGCTGGACCAACCCTGGATCCGGGAATACTTCCACGGACCGCGCGGCCGCGCCGCCCTTGGCGCGGGTGCCTGAGCGATGGAGACGCGCGCCAGCTATCTCCTGGTCGGCGGCTTCACGCTGGTCTTCATGGCCTGCCTGTTCGCGTTCGTCGTCTGGCTGGCGAAGTCCAGCTACGAGGAAGCAAGCTCGACCCGCTATCACATCTACTTCACCGGCTCGGTCGCGGGATTGCAGGAAGGCAGTCCGGTGCGCTACCGGGGCATCGCCCTGGGGTCGGTCCGCGACATCCGGATCGACCCGAGGAACATCGCGCGCGTCCAGGTGACGATCGAGGTCGCGGCCAATACCCCCATCAAGGAGGATGCGGTGGCCTATCTGGCGCTGGAGGGAATTTCCGGCGGCGCCTATGTCGAGATCTCCGGCGGCACCCAGGAAAGCGCGCTGCTGAAGCCGGAAGACGGTGACCTGCCCATCATCCAGAGCCGGCCGTCGTCGCTGGCGGCCCTGGTGGAGACGACGCCCGAACTGCTGACGCGGCTGGTCGGCCTGTCCACCCAGGTCACCGGGTTCCTGACGCAGCAGAACCAGGAGGAAGTTTCCCGCATCCTGGTCAATGTCCGCACCATGACCGACCACTTGGCGCAGGCTTCCGCCGGAGCCGGCGGGACGGTCGAGGAACTGGGCACCACGCTGGGGCTGGTCAACGGCCTCGTCATGGACCTGCGCGACCATGCCGACAAGCTGGCCGGCAGCGCCGACGCGGCTTTGGGGCAGGCACGCGTCACCATGGGGTCGGTCGGCAAGGACACCGGCCGTCTTTCCACCGACTTCACGCGGCTGGCCGGCGACCTGCGGACGCTGACCGCCTCGCTCGACCGGACGGCCAGGGAAGCCGAATCCCTGCTGAAGGAGAACCGCGAGCCGATCGCCGATTTCACCGCCAGCGGGCTTTACGACTTCACCCTGCTGATGACGGAACTGCGCGGGCTGGTGACCAACCTGTCGCGGGTGACCATGAAGCTCGAGCGCGATCCCGGCGACTTCCTGTTCGGCGGTACCAGGCAGGGCGTCGATGTTCAGTGATACGGCACGCCGGAGCGTAAGGGTTGGGCTGGCGCTTCTGCTCGGAAGCCTGCTGGCGGCCGGGTGCAGCCTGCCGGGATTTTCGCCGCCGCCGCAGCTTTTCACCCTGACGCCGAAGAACACCTTCGTCGAGGGGCTGCCGGTGGTCTCCGACCAGATCCTGATCGAAACGCCGGTGGCGGCGGCCGGTCTCGACACCGGGCGGATCGCCCTGAGCCGCAGTCCTACCACGCTCGATTACTTCGCCGGCGTGAGCTGGACCGACCGGGCGCCGGCCATGGTCCAGACGCTGATGGTCGAATCCTTCGAGAACAGCAGCCGCGTGGTGTCCGTCGGCCGCGATACCATCGGGCTGCGGGCGGATTATGTCCTGAAGAGCGAGCTGCGGGAGTTCCAGTCGGAGTACGCCGGAGCCGGCGACGGCGGACCACCCCAGATCCACGTCCGGATCAACGCCAAGCTGGTCGCCATGCCCCGCCGCACCATCGAAGCCGGCAAGACCTTCGAGGCCCTGGAGCGGGCGGGCAGCCCCGCCTTCCAGGACATCATCGCGGCTTATGACGAAGCGCTCGGCAAGGTCCTGCGCCGGCTGGTCGAATGGTCGCTGACCGAGGCGGCGAGGATCGACCGGCAGAAGCAGGGGCAGGACGTCGGGGGAGGACCGGCGCCGTCCTTCCTGAAGCGTCCAGGTTGAGGAACCGAAGCCGGCTTCGTGAGTTTGTTCCCCATGCCTTGAAGAGCGCCGGCTTCCGGCGGAGCAAGCCACGGAGAAGAAGTCTTATGAGATCAGCCGTCCTGGGCATGGCGTTCGCCCTGACAGCCGCGACGGTTACGGCAGGAACCATGGTTGCCCCAAACCCGGCGGCAGCGCAGGAGCAGCGCTTCGTCACGATCGGAACCGGGGTCGTCACCGGCCTCTATTATCCGGCGGGAGGGGCGATCTGCCGGCTGGTCAACCGGAGCCGCGCCGAGCACGGCATCCGCTGCGCGGTAGAGTCCTCGGATGGCTCGGTCTTCAACCTGGAGGCCTTGCGGCGGGGCGAGATGGACATGGCCATCGTCCAATCGGACTGGCAATACCATGCCTACAAGGGCACGGCCCGGTTCCGCGACGATGGTCCGTTCAAGAACCTGCGGTCCGTCTTCAGCCTGCATGGTGAGCCGCTTACGGTGGTGGCAAGGGCGGATGCCGGCATCGGCACGTTCCAGGACCTCAAGGGCAAACGGGTCAATATCGGGCCGGAAGGCTCTGGCGGGCGTATCATGCTGGATACGGTGCTGAAGGCCTTCTCGTGGACGGTGCGGGATTTCTCGCTCGCGTCGGAGCTTCCGGCATCCGAGCAGGCCGGCGCACTGTGCGACAACCGGGTCGATGCCATCGTCCTGGCCGGCGGCCACCCCAGCGGCGCCGTTCAGGAGGCCGCCTCAGCATGCTCGATAGCGCTGGTTCCGGTCGCCGGACGCGCCGTCCAGCGGCTTGTCGGCGATATCCCCTGGCTTGCCCGCAGCGTCATTCCCGGCGGTCTTTATACCGGCGTTCCCGAAGAGACTGAGACCTTCGGCGTGAAGGCAACCCTCGTCACCTCCGCCGGAGTGGATGCCGACACGGTCTATGAAGTGGTTCGAACGGTATTGGAGGGCCTGGACGATTTCACGTCGCTCCATCCGGTCCTGCGGGGACTGGAGCCGGAACCGATGGCGACTGAAGGATTGACGGCCCCACTCCACGAAGGGGCGAAGCGGTATTTCAAGGAAGCGGGGCTGCGGTAGAACCGGACTTGGATAGGAGTGGACCGGCGAGCCTGCGTTTTGTCGGTTCCTGCTGTCTTCTTTGCGGATCACCGCGTTGTGAATTGCCGGTGATCTCCGGCGCTGGCAGCATCGCATGACACAGGCGGCCCTGGTTCCGCCTGACACCACAACCTTGCGAGTCAGTCATGCGCCAGCCGGTAGCCACGATCTCATTGATCGCCCTGGGCTTCGCCGTCACCGTATTCGGGATCGTTCCGGAAGCTTCGGCACAGGAAGCACCGGTCGAGGAACAGATCGTCGATGCCTTCCAGAACCTTTTCGGCAAGCATCCCGGCCAGCGTGTCAACCATGCCAAGGGCATCGTCGCGGAGGGCAGCTTCAAGGCCTCGCCGGATGCCGCCGGACTGACCCGCGCCGCCCATTTCCAGGCAGGAACCGTCCCCGTGACCGTCCGCTTTTCCGCCGCCACGGGCATCCCGAACATTCCCGATGGCGATCCCAATGCCAATCCCCACGGCTTGGCGGTCAAGTTCAGCCTGCCGGACGGCAGCGAAACCGATATCGTGATCAACAGCCTGCATTTCTTCCCGGTGGCGACCCCGGCCGAATTCCGCGACCTGCTATTGGCGGTCGCCGCCAGCAAGCCCGACAGCCCGAAGCCGACCAAACTCGAAGAGTTCGTATCGAAGCATCCGGCGGTCGCCAAGGCCGGGGCCACCGTCAGGACGCCGGAGAGCTTCGCCACCGAACAATATTTCGGCATCAACGCCTTCGGGTTCACCAACAAGGCGGGGGAGACGAGTTTCATCCGCTACGTCGCCGAACCGCTGGCGGGCGTCAAATACCTTGCCTCGGAAGATGCCGCCAAGCGGTCGCCGGACTACTTGAGCGAAGACCTGAAAGCCCGGTTGGCGAAGGCGCCGGTACAATTCCGCCTGCTGGCGCAGGTCGCGGCTGCCGGCGACCCGATCACCGATGCGACCGTCCCGTGGCCGGAGGACCGCAAGCGCGTCGAACTCGGCGTCCTGACGATCACGGCGCCGGCGGCAGACAACGAGGAAGCGGCGAAGTCGCTGCTGTTCCTGCCGGGCAACGTGACCGACGGCGTAGCGCCGTCCGACGACCCGCTGATCGCGGTGCGCGACGCCTCCTACGCGATCTCGTTCTCCCGCCGGAGCGAGTGAAGCCGCCTTGACGGTGACGGTCAGCGCCGCGGGTCGGACAGGTTCTCGCGGAGGATCTGGCGGACCAGCGGCAGTGCCCTGTCCCGAGGCATCCCGGCGCTCAGGCGGGGATCGTACAGGGTCCGCAGCAGAAGCCGGTCCATCGACCCGAGTTCCCGGTAGCCGATATCGTCGTCCAGCACCGTTTCCGGGTGCCCCGGCGTTTCTCCGAAGAAACCCATGCTCTGGAAGATCTCCTCCAGCAGGCAGGCGCTTACGCCGTCGGGCGGCACGACTCCCGCGTTGATGTGGATCTTCGATCCCCTGATCTCGCCGTTCACGGTGGAGGGAAGGGCGACGCAGGTGAAGGGCTGGTCCTTGACCCCGCTGACCGGTTCGACGAAGAACGGCCAGTAGGAAGCCCGGTTGGTCACGTATACGTCGATGTCGCCGGCCCAGAGCGGGTTGTCCTCGACCGTGATCTGCTGCCCGGTCAGGTCCGCCAGATCGTCGGCGATCTGTTGGACCCGGGCAAGCCACTCGCTTCCGGCATCGCCGCGCACCGCGATGCCGATAGCGCCCGGCCACTTGGTCACCGGCCTGCCATGGCGCGTTTCGTTCGCCAGGGCACCCTGGTCGAACAGCCCGACGGCGCGGTTCAGCCATTGGGAAGGATGCCCATCGGGGTCGGGAGGCGCCTGAAGCACGATGGCGGGAAGATCGACGGAACTGCCGAGGACCGGTGCCGGAGCCAGCGGTAGGAGCAGCAGCGCCAGCAGGACGAAGCGCGACAAGGGTGAGGCTCCGGGGATGCGCTGGTCCATCGTTCTCCCGCTCTCCCGCTCCCGGCGGGCTTCAACTCCTTCCTGGATAATGGGCTGGAAGGCGGATAGGTCCAAGTGGCCAGCGCTTAGGTAGCGGTCCATTACCCTATGGGTACGCCGAAAATCGGATATGCCCCCTTTATGGCTTGTGGGTTAGATTGATTGGCCGCCGGGAACGTAATCAAGTTTCGGGTCGTTCGTCGGCTGGTTAGCGAAGGGTTCAACAATGCGGGCAGGATGATCCGGCAATGACCGATTTCGGTTTGTTGTCACGCGGAGAGCTGCAGGCCATGGCCGATGCGGCGCGTGAAGTGCTGACCTGCCAGCGTGTCCTCACGAAGACCGGCGACAATGTCGTGGGTGAGATTCTTCGCGGCGCCGGCACCTTCTTCGAATGGCGGCATTACCCGCAAGGCGACATCTACGATTCCGAACATCACGCCCAGTACTATTACCATGCCCATCCCGAGGAAGAGCGCGTGTCCGGCGAGCACGGCCATTTCCATACGTTCCTGCGGCCGCTCGGCATGCCGGCGGGAGTAGCCCCGGCTCCCGTGCCCGACCTCAAGGAACCTCCGTCCGAGAACGACGCGCTGTGTCATCTGGTCGGCATTTCGATGGACAGGGCGGGACTGCCGATCCGCCTGTTCACCACCAACCGCTGGGTCACCGGGGAAACATGGTACTCGGCCGGCGACGTGGTTCGCATGCTGGACTGCTTCGTCATCGACCATGCCCGCCCTTCGTGGCCGGCCAACCGCTGGATCACGGCGCTGATGCGGATGTTCCGGCCGCAGATCGTGGAACTGCTCCATGCCCGCGACGCCGAGATCCAGCGGCGGTCGGCCATGCATCCCCGCGTCAATATCTTCGAGGACCGCGGCCTGGAGGTGACGTCCGAGATGCGCGTGTCGATCGAGGACCAGATCGCCCGGATCGAACTGGCGCTGGCCCGGGTCCGCCGGCGCGAGGCGCCGGCAGAGCGAAGTTTGCTGAAAAGCAGCTCTCAAATTAACTAAAGATTAGGCATTGCAGCCGGAAAATCGACGCGAAGAGTGAGCCGGTCCTTGGGATAATTCCCATGCCGCCCGTAGCGCCGGAATACGACTGGAAACATGACCGAACACCTGACCCAACGGGATGTCGAACGGCTGTTGGCGG
>NZ_JCACHA010000912.1:0-7442 GCF_059503625.1 Skermanella sp. | reverse complement strand
TGCGCCGGGCGACTGGATGTTCGGGGCCTGAGCATGTCCCCTTAACGGCTTGTGCGCCGCTCCCGGTAAATGGGGAGCGGCCGCTTGGCGTGTGGCGTGTGGCGTGTGGCGTGACGACAATTTGTCAGATTGGCCACAGCTTCAGCGACCGGGCAAATCAGGACCAACGACTAGCGTCCGGTGTATGACGTTAAAAAATTCCCGTATTAAGGGTACAAGCGTCAAAGTAGCGCATGTTCTACTTAAAAGCGGCAGTTTTCATCGAATATGTTTATGAATCCCTCGGATTATCCGAGAAACCATAGCAAATTCAATATACCCTGGGATGCTTCGATGTCGACTTCAGCTTTTAATGCGATTGATGCTATCGAGGCTGTAGATCCTGATCCAGCCCATTTGACGATCGATTCAACTCTTAGATGCACATGCGGATCCTGCGACGGGGAACACACGGAGCATGGCGTATACACGCCTCAAGGGCTGACCAGCTCCGGCGCGAGCACCACGCTGCCCTACTATGTGTCAGCGCTGCTGCCATCCGACACCCCACGCTGGAACGAAGCCGCAGGCATTGGCGCTCCGGCCACTGTTACTTTCAGTTTCATGACTCAAGTCCCCGATTATGCAAGATATGCCGACGGGTACAGGTTCTCCCCTTTGTCGGAAACACAAAAATCGGTGGCGCGTGCCGCTCTAGCAACTTGGGCCGATGTCGCAAACATAAATTTTATTGAAGTTTCCGATGCGGGAGAAGGGGGATCGATTCGATTTGGTACCAATGACCAAGGGACTAAAAGTAGTGGATATGCCTGGACTCCAAATGGTTACTCTTATGGCGGTGATATTTACATTGCTAACAATCTGTATGAAAACATGTATCCCTCCAGTGGCAGTCATGGATTTTTGACGTTTGTTCACGAGATTGGGCATGCGATTGGGTTAAAGCATCCTGGTAATTACAATTCGACTGGAGGCGGATCTGAAGCTCCATATTTGCCTTATGCTGAAGACAATACCCGATACACGGTGATGTCTTATCATGAGCAATCTTTAAGCGACTATGACACCTATGCAGCGGCACCGGCTCTCTATGATGTAGCTGCTATCCAATATTTGTATGGAGCGAAGACAAGCACCCGATCCGGAAACGATATTTATGCATTTTCGAATACAACATCTCCGTTCACAAAGGTGATCTGGGACGGTGCTGGGGTTGACACAGTTGATGCAAGTGGACAGAGGCTAAGTGTTTCTATAGATCTCGTTCCGGGAAAATTCAGCTCGATCGGCGTTGATGATACGTATTATCTTTATGCCACATCAGCAACAAATAACGTGTCCATTGCCTATGGCGCCGATATCGAAAACGCGATCGGTGGCAGCGGCTTCGATACCATAACCGGCAACGGTCTCAACAATACTCTGTCAGGCGGCGCGGGCGGCGATACCTTGAAAGGGGTAATTGGTGACGACACGCTCAATGGCGATGCCGGAAGCGATTGGCTTTATGGCGGACTCGGGAACGATCTTCTCTCAGGCGGAACCGATGCGGATTATTTATATGGGGAAGAAGGGAACGATACGCTCGACGGCGGTGCCGGCGGCGATATTCTGTACGGTGGCGCCGGGATAGACACGGCGGTATGGCATCTTCCGCGGGCCAGCTACAAGGCGATCAGCATAGGTTCCAGCGGATATAACTATGTCTATGATGGTTCTTATTATGATTTTTGGTACGACAATTCGATCGAGTATTATAAATTCACCGATGGAACGTTGACAGCAAACAACACCGGCACGGCAGCTCAGGTCTACCGTCTTTATGGCGCCGCTTTGGGCCGGACGCCGGACAAAAGCGGTTTGAAGAATTGGGTGTCGACCATCGAAGCCGGCGCCATGACGCTGAAGCAGGCCGTATCGGGGTTTACCAATTCGACCGAGTTCCTCAACAGGTACGGCAGCCCGGATAACACGACGTTCGTCACTCTCCTGTACAAGAACGTCCTTGGCCGGACACCGGATGCCGCCGGGCTTACGAACTGGACCAACGCGCTTGCTGCCGGGATGAGTCGTGCCGACGCCGTCCTGGGGTTCTCGGAATCGGTCGAGGACATGGAAAAGTCCAAGGCCACAATCGAGAAAGGCTTGTGGCTGAGCGACGATAACGCGGCCAAGGTCGCGCGGCTTTACCACACGACCTTGAACAGGCTGCCGGAGGCCGGCGGACTGGAAAACTGGACCGCAGCACTCAGAAGCGGTTCCTCGCTGCTCCAGATCACCGACGGCTTTACCGGATCGGCGGAGTTCCAGCAGAAATACGGCAGCCTGAACGATGCGGCCTTCGTAACGCTCCTGTACAACAATGTCCTCGGCAGGAATCCCGACGGCGCCGGGTTGGCGAACTGGACCGGTGCACTCCGGGCTGGCAGCACACGCGCCAGCGTAGTCGTAGGTTTCTCGGAGTCCGACGAACACATCACCAAGCGTGCCTCGTACATCGATGATGGTATCAAGCTCTATGGCTCAGGCCCGGTCGGCGCGCAGGCGATGTCGGCCGGCGACGGCGCCTTCTACGCCGATCCGGCATCGCCGTCATTCAACGACGCGGTCGCCCAGCTCGGCCTGTTGACTCAGGCCACGTTATCCGAGCCACCCGCTCTCGCTGCCGGTTTTGTCTCGGAACCCGACGTTCAGCCCGGCATCCTCGCGAGTGCGGCGTGATAGTCCCGCCGGAACGTATCCTACGCTGTCTTCTTGATAACCCGGTATTTGGCGCTTATGACTTGCCGGCGATAAAGCCAATAAGCCACCTCGGGGTTTTCCATGTCTGTGATCACTGACATCCACGCGCGCGAAATTCTCGACAGCCGCGGCAATCCGACCGTCGAGGTCGATGTGACCCTCGAATCCGGCGCCTTCGGCCGCGCCGCCGTTCCCTCGGGCGCCTCCACCGGCGCCCACGAAGCGGTCGAGCTTCGTGACGGCGACAAGGGCCGCTACGGCGGCAAGGGCGTGCTCAAGGCGGTCGATGCCGTCAACGGCGAGATCTTCGACGCGCTGTCCGGCAACGAAGCCGCCGAGCAGGAAGGGGTCGACGCGCTGCTGATCGATCTCGACGGAAAGCCGAACTAGTCCAGGCTCGGGGCCAACGCCATCCTCGGCGTCAGCCTCGCGGTCGCCAAGGCGGCGGCCCAGGAAGCGGACCTGCCGCTCTACCGCTATGTCGGCGGCGCCTTCGCCAACATGCTGCCGGTCCCGATGATGAACATCATCAACGGCGGCGCCCATGCCGACAACCCGATCGACATCCAGGAATTCATGATCATGCCCGTATCGGCCGAGAACGTGGCCGAGGCGATCCGCATGGGCTCGGAGGTGTTCCAGTCGCTCAAGAAGAAGCTGAAGGACGCCGGGCACAACACCAATGTCGGCGACGAGGGCGGCTTCGCTCCCAACCTCGCCTCGGCCGACGACGCGCTCGGCTTCGTCATGCAGGCGATCGAGGCGGCTGGCTACAAGCCGGGCGAGGACATCCATCTGGCGATCGACGCGGCCTCGACCGAGTTCTTCAAGGACGGCAAATACAACCTCGCCGGCGAAGGCAAGATCCTCGAGCCGGGCGCCATGGTCGATTACTGGTCCGACCTGGTCGCCCGCTACCCGATCATCTCCATCGAGGACGGCATGTCCGAGGACGACTGGGAAGGCTGGGCTGCCCTGACCGCCGCCATCGGCAAGAAGGTCCAGCTGGTCGGCGACGACCTGTTCGTGACCAACCCGGTCCGCCTGACCGACGGCATCAAGAAGGGCGTCGGCAACTCGATCCTGGTCAAGGTCAACCAGATCGGCAGCCTGTCGGAAACCCTGCATGCGGTCGAGATCGCGCACAAGGCATCCTATACCGCCGTCATGTCCCACCGCTCGGGCGAGACCGAGGACTCCACCATCGCCGATCTCGCGGTCGCAACCAACTGCGGCCAGATCAAGACAGGATCGCTGTCCCGTTCGGACCGGCTAGCCAAGTACAACCAGCTTATCCGGATCGAGGAGCAGTTGGGCAACGCCGCTCGTTTCGCCGGTAAGAGCGTGATACGCGGGTAATCCTGCAACCTTTTTCGGCCCTCGTTGCCCAATCGATAGTTTTCATTTGACGCGGTGGAATTCTTCGTGATTCCATCGCGTCATGACTGCAATCGACCATGTAAAAGACGCACTCGGCCGTGCCCTGCGTCAGACGATCGGCCCCGCCATCGGCGCCGCGATCGTCGGCTATTTCGCGTATCACGCGATCCAGGGTGATCGTGGCCTGATTGCGCTGTCCCATCTACAGAACGAGATCCAGCAGGCGGAGGCGGTCCTTGCCCAGGTCAGGGGCGAGCGCACCGACCTGGAGCAGCGCGCCTCGCTTTTGAAGCGTGATCATCTCGATCCCGACATGTTGGATGAGCGGGCTCGAGCGGTGCTGAATTACAGCCATCCCGACGACGTCATCATTCTCGTACCGCGTAGCAGCGTTGCGCCGCCGGTCACAGCGGGCCAGCCGAAATAGATAGGGCGGCGAAAACGCAAGTCTTGCCATGCGCTTAACTAAATCCCGGTTAAGACGAAATTCGCTTTAGATAACAAGGAATTGCGAGCATTTATCTTGCGTCGTGCGCTCTACGGCGTTAGTTCTATCCCGAGCAAGAGCCTGGGCGGGACGGCAATGACCGATCCCGCCTAACATCGGGAGGAGCACTTGGCTACGTCCAGACGTCGCAAGCCACAGGCAGACGAAACCCCTCAGTATTCAACCGAACAACTGCTCAAATACTACCGCGAAATGCTGCTGATCCGCCGCTTCGAAGAGAAGGCCGGGCAGATGTACGGCATGGGCCTGATCGGCGGCTTCTGCCACCTGTATATCGGCCAGGAAGCGGTAGTCGTGGGCATGCAGAACGCTCTGATCCCCGGCGACAGCATCATCACCAGCTACCGTGACCACGGCCACATGCTGGCCACCGACATGGACCCCAAGGGCGTCATGGCGGAGCTTACGGGTCGCAGCGGCGGCTACTCCAAGGGCAAGGGCGGCTCGATGCACATGTTCAGCCGCGAGAAGAAGTTCTTCGGCGGCCACGGCATCGTCGCGGCCCAGGTGCCGATCGGCACCGGCCTCGCCTTCGGGCACAAGTACACCCAGGACGGCAACATCAACGTCTGTTATCTCGGCGACGGCGCCATCAACCAGGGGCAGGTCTACGAGAGCTTCAACATGGCGGCCCTCTGGAAGCTCCCGGTCGTTTACGTGATCGAGAACAACAAGTACGCGATGGGCACCTCGCAGCACCGTGCTTCCGCCGGCGAGCTGTGCGAGCGCGGCAGCGCCTACGGCATTCCCGGCCATGTCGTCGACGGCATGAGCGTGCTGGCCGTCAAGGAAGCTTCGGAAATGGCAGTCGCCCATGCCCGCGAAGGCAGCGGTCCGGTCATCCTCGAGATGAAGACCTATCGCTACCGCGGCCATTCCATGTCCGATCCGGCCAAGTACCGCACCAAGGAAGAAGTCACCAAGATGCGGACGGAGATGGACCCGATCGACAACCTCAAGAAGCTGATCCTGGAAAACGGCTCGGCCGACGAGGATGCGCTGAAGACGATCGACCGGGACATCAAGAACATCGTGGCCGAAGCCGCGGATTTCGCGACGCAGAGCCCGGAGCCCGATCCCGCGGAGCTTTGGACAGACATCCTGATCGAAGCCTAACGCAACATCAGCTTGAGGCCATCGGCGGCGCGCAACATCTGGTGCGCCGCCTCTCCCTCTGCGGCCCGCAGAAGGCCGCGACTGGGGATTGGTGCCGGAGGAACTGGAATGCCGATTGAAATTCTGATGCCGGCGCTGTCGCCGACCATGACCGAAGGCAAGCTTGCCAAATGGGTCAAACAGGAAGGCGACGACGTCAAATCGGGCGATATCCTCGCCGAGATCGAGACCGACAAGGCGACCATGGAGGTCGAGGCTGTCGATGAAGGCAAGCTGGGCAAGATCCTGATTGCCGAAGGCACCGAAGGCGTGGCGGTCAATACGCCGATAGCATTGCTGGTCGGTGAGGACGAAGACGCCGACAAGCTGGAAACGCCCGAAGTCCAGGACAACACGACGCAGAGCGCCGCTCTCCAGAAGGTCAAGGGCGAGGAAGAGACCAAGCCGACCCTGCCTGTCGGGCCGCCGTCGGGCACCAAGGCGGCGCCGCCCGCCAGCGACGAAGACAAGTATTTCGACAAGACGGTCAAGCTGACCGTGCGCGAAGCGCTGCGCGACGCGATGGCGGAAGAGATGCGCCGTGACGACAAGGTCTTCGTCATGGGCGAGGAAGTCGCGGAATACCAGGGCGCCTACAAGGTGACCCAGGGCTTGCTCCAGGAGTTCGGCGACCGCCGCGTCATCGACACTCCCATCACCGAGCACGGATTCGCCGGTCTCGGCGTCGGCGCCGCCTTCCACGGGCTGAAGCCGGTCGTCGAATTCATGACCTTCAACTTCGCCATGCAGGCGATCGACCACATCATCAACTCCGCCGCCAAGACGCTCTACATGTCCGGCGGCCAGATGGGTTGCCCGATCGTGTTCCGCGGGCCGAACGGCGCCGCGTCGCGCGTCGCCGCCCAGCATTCCCAGGAATATTCGAGCTGGTACGCCCATGTGCCGGGCTTGAAGGTCGTGGCGCCCTATTCCGCGTCCGACGCAAAGGGCCTGCTGAAGTCGGCGATCCGCGATCCCAACCCGGTCGTGTTCCTTGAGCACGAGATCCTGTACGGCCACAGCTTCGACGTGCCGGAAGATCCCGAGTTCATCGTTCCGATCGGCCGCGCCAAGATCATGCGCGCCGGCAAGGATGTGACGATCACCGCGTTCTCGTTCATGGTCGGCCAGGCCCTGGCCGCCGCCGAGCGGCTGGCCGAGCAGGGGATCGAGGCCGAGGTCATCAACCTCCGCACCATCCGCCCGCTCGACACCGAGACGATCGTCAACAGCGTCAAGAAGACCAACCGCCTCGTATCGGTCGAGGAAGGCTGGCCCTTCGCCGGCATCGGCGCCGAGATGTCGGCCCTGATGATGGAACAGGCGTTCGACTATCTGGATGCGCCGGTCTACCGGGTCCATGGCGCCGACGTGCCGATGCCGTATGCCGCCAACCTGGAAAAGCTCGCTCTGCCTCAGCCCGAGGACATCGAGAAGGCCGTCAAGGCCGTGCTTTACCGGAGCTGACGCGACAATCAAGGCGGCGCGCCGCTCATTGTGCCGGCGCGCCATCGGGGGGACACACCAGATGCCGATTGAAATCACTATGCCGGCGCTGTCGCCGACAATGACCGAGGGCAACCTCGCGAAGTGGCTGAAGAAGGAAGGCGACGAGGTCAAGTCCGGCGACGTCATCGCCGAGATCGAGACCGACAAG
>NZ_JCACHA010000911.1:0-7443 GCF_059503625.1 Skermanella sp. | reverse complement strand
CAACAGCGTCGAATCAGAACGCGCGATTCCAAGCAACATCAAAGTGCTCTAGCCACGCACGCCGACACGGGCCAGATCGTCGCCTCGCTGCTGACCGACAGGGATGCCGATGACGGCTCGCAGGTCGGACCCTTGCTCGAGCGGGTCGATGGTGCCGCGGCGTCCTTCACCGGCGATGAGGCCTACGACAGGACGACGTCCATGGCGAGGTCGCGGCACGCCACCCCGACGCGGCCTTGGTCGTACCACCACGCGCGAGCGCTGCGCCAAGCGAAGCCGCGCAGTCCGCACCAACGCAGCGGGATGCGCATCTCAGATGCACCGCTGAGCGCGGCCGCATAGTTTGGCAGAGAGCCTTAGGGTACAACTGACGTGCTCTGGTGGAGGCCGACGTCTCGAGACGGAAACGCCTCATCGGTGACGGACTGCGCTCGCAAACGTATGGGCGGCAAGCGACCGAGGTTGCCGTCGCCACCGCCGTGCTGAACCAAATGCTTGAACTCGGACGGCCAGAGTACGTCCGCATCACGTGATCCCGAACGCGGGCAAGGACCAGTATGTCGATGCCGCTGACCCCTGAAACACGGCTGCTCAAGACGGCATTTGGCTGACCCATGTGTGCCGCGGGCTCTGGAGAAGGCCGGGTACCCTGTCGTTCCGGAGGACCATGTCGAGCTGCGGAAGGTTCCCAAACGGTGAGGGCCCCCATCATATAACTCCGCAACCTATGTCGCCAGCGCTGCCACATGGGGTGTGAGCTCTCCCCCGCCGAGGTTCGTAGCGACGCATCACCACCTCAGCGCAGGCGGCCGGCACGTCCCCGCCCTAGCTTGGGGGCCAAGGGACAGTGCGGTGGCGACGTGCCGCCAGCGCTGCCACATGGGGTGTGAGCTCTCCCCCGCCGAGGTTCCGACGCAACGCGTCGCCACCACAGCAAAATCCGTGGTGCTGCCGCGGCAAGGCGAGCCCATACATCTACGACGTGTAGACCGGGCGCGAGTCGTAACGTCAGCAGGCGTGAGTTCTCCCCCGTCGGCACAGTGCCCTCACACCCGCGACGCCCAGCATTGGCTGCGGCATTGGGCACAATGGGGAAGGGAAGGGGGACTGCCGAGTCGCCGCGGAGCGGGGGATAACTCACGCAGCGACAAAGTCCACAAGGTAAGGGGGTATCCACGGGGGAAAGCTCACGCGATTCCGGGGGAGACCTCACGCGAATCGGAGTTATCCACGGGGAGGTGCTCACAGATTCTACTAATTGAGTTCAACTAGCTTTCGAGTAGCTCCGTGAGTTATCCCCCAATTGACGCTTTGGACAAAGATCCTGGATGTTCGAGGCGATGAATGGAGCCGTCTGATGAACGAAGCCGACGCCGGAGCGAGGCGGCTCGTCCTGGTCCATGGCCGCGAGCAAGCCCGCCTTATGGTAGAGCCCGAGATCAGGCCCCTCGTGGACATCGCGGCGGAAGTGCTCGCGGACGACGGCGGCCGGATCGGGATCTCCTACAGCGGCTTCTGCCTCACGGGCTTGCCCCACAAGCGGCTTCTTGACGAAGAGCCTTGGGAGAAGCGCGGGCACCGCGTGACGCTCTTAGTAGAGCCGGGGCGGCTCAAGGTAGGACCCGGACCCGCAAAGCTGCTCGGCGTGCCTTACGGGGCCCGCGCCAGGATGATCCTCCTCTACCTCCAGACCCAGGCCGTGAGGACAGGCTCGCGCGAGGTAGAGCTTGGGAGAAGTCTGCACGATTGGCTAGGCAGGATGGGCCTTGCTTGGGGCGGTGAGACCGGCAAAGCGTTAAGAGAGCAGGCAGCGCGAATCGCGGCCTGCTCCTTGAAGTTTTTCTGGGAGGGCGAGGACGCAAGCGCGTGGGAGGCAGGGCGCTTCGTCCGATCCGGACTGCGCTTTCATCGCCGTGCTGACGAAGAGCGCCAAGCCGATCTTTGGGAGGACCGCGTCGTGCTCGATGAGAGCTTCTACGACGCACTCCGCAAGCACCCGGTGCCGCTACGCGAGACTGCAATTCGCGAGCTTGCGGACCGCTCGGCCAGCCTCGATCTTTACATCTGGCTGGCCTACCGCCTGCACAGCCTGCAGGTTCCAACTCAAGTGCGCTGGGCAGCGCTGCGCGACCAGTTTGGCGCGAATTATGCGCAAATTCGGTTCTTCCGGCGCGACTTCCCGAAAATGCTGGGCCCGGCGGTTGCCGCCTACCCGGAAGCGCGAGTGGAGCTGACTGAGGAAGGCGTAATTCTGAACCCGTCACCCCCGCCCGTCGGTCCGCGTATCATGGCCATGAAGGGACCTGATGCGGCTCCTGCGCGGCGGGCTGGTGGTCAGAGGCACGGGGGTTAACTCACGCGGGGTGTGCAAAAGCGGCAGACTCCCTGTTGACCGGTCAGGGCTGCTCCAGGACCGCCAAGGAGGAGCCAGCAACCTGGGGGTAAACTCACGCCTGCCGCTCGGTTGTTCCCAGGGCGTTGTTGCAGAAATCAGGATGAAGACGCGCTGATCTCGCGTGCCGCTTCGATCAGGTGAGAGCGACGGTGTCTGGCATGCCAAGACGGTTGAAGGTGTTGAGGATGGCACACACCTTATTGCGTCGATCGCCTGCCTGGATGGCTTCGGGTGGTGAGGCCGGGGCGCGTCCCTCCATCCTACAGGGGCACCCCTCTTGCCGTTCAAGTGCAATGCCGACAGCCAGCGTCACATTCACAAGCAGCGGCACCGGGTCACCAACTGGGCCGAATACGATGCGGGTCTGCGCACCCGCGGCAGCCTGACGATCTGGTTCACGGCGGAGGCGTGTGAGGCGTGGAGGGCCGAGCCCCGCATTAATCGGGGCGGTCAGCCGCGCTACTCCTTTCTGGCGATCGCCACGGCCCTGACGCTCCAGTCGGTGTTCCGCCTGGCGCTGCGCCAGACCGAAGGGCTGATCGGCTCCATTTTGCAGTTGCTCGGTCTCGACCTTGCCGTGCCGGACCACTCCACCCTGAGCCGTCGGGCCGAGACGCTGGAGGTGCTGTGGCCAAAGCCGGGGAGCACGCCCGTGCACCTGCTGATGGACAGCACGGGAATACGGCTGTGCGGGCCCGGCGAATGGCTGATCGAGAAGCACGGCACCAAGCGGCGCCGGGCCTGGAGGGTGCTGCACCTTGCCACCAACGCCTACACTGGCCGGATTGTGACCTCCGTGCTGACCGACAGGGATGTCGATGATGGCTCGCAGGTTAGTCCTCTGCTCGACCGGATCGACGGAGCAGTGACGTCCTTCACCGGCGACGGCACCTACGACCGCGAGGACGTCTACAGCAAGGTCGAGGCGCGGCATCCGGAGGCGGCCGTCCTCGTGCCGCCGCGCTCGAGTGCGGTGCCGGGCGATACGGAGGAAACAGCACCGACGCAGAGGGACCGACATCTGCAGGCCATCGCCGAGCGCGGCCGAATGGATTGGCAGCGGGCCTCGGGGTACAACTGGCGTGCCCTGGTCGAGGCCGACGTGTCGCGGTGGAAATGCGTCATCGGCGACGGGCTCCGTTCGCAGACGGACGGGCGTCAGGCGACCGAGGTGGCCATCGCCGCCAACGTGCTCAACCGCATGCCTGAGCTGGGACGCCCGGAGTGCGTCCGCATCGCATGGTCCAGGACAAGGGCAGGGCTCAATGCACCCACACTGCTAACTCCTGCAGGTCGTGTCCCATCGCATGGTGTAGGAGCGATGGCTCCTGGCGGGCTGGGCCGCCGATCAGGCTGGCACGGCGCTGAGCCTGACGTGGCCAGTATCGCTGACGGCGCTGATGGCTTCCAGGGTCATACCATGCGGGCCCGCTATGCGGAGAGGCTGCTGGTGGGGCGCGGTGCCGTAGCCCGCTTGCATGAGCGACGCGGTGGTTAGAGGGTTGCCAATCCAGTCTCGCAACCGCTGCAGTCCAGTCCGCATCATCGTCCCCGCCGGCGGGTCGGATACCCCCACCCGCATCCTCATCCCTCGTACGGCGGACGAGCTGGGCCAGCTTCTGCCGGCGCCTGAGCAGTTCGGGGGTGGCCCGAGAGCGCCCTACAGCCCGGCCTATGGCAGCCGTAGTGCCTCTTCCACCTCCGGCAATGCTGCAAGTGTCGTCGCCACACCGGACGGCGCCCAGAGATGTGGGAATAGTCGCTCGGTTTCCCCAAGTGGGAAGGCCACCTCCAACGGTGCATCCTTCGCGCCGGTCAGCAGCCCGCGCTCCACGAGCGGCCTGACCAAGCGCCGTGCCTGCCGATCGCTGGTGCCGACAAGCCCCGGCACCTCGCCGCGGGGCACCCTGCCGAACAGCATCGCTGCTTCCAGCAGTGGCCCGACGCGCGGATCGAGCCGGCCGCCAGCGGCCTCGGCGGCCACGAACTCCCGCACCCGGCCTGACAGCGCCTCCGGCGCCAGCAGCGCCCGCATGAACCGAACCTGGTCAAGGCAGGCCGCCAGGAAGAATCGGCAGAACGCCGCCAGCCGGCCATCCGAGAGGATTCCGCGTCCGTCGAGCGCACCCTGTGGCGGCGCATCGGCGCGGGCAAGATAGGCCTTGTAGGCCTCGACATTACGCGCGAGGCCGCGCGAAACCGACCACAGCGCCGAGCCGACTGAGGCACGTCGCAGCAGCGCGTGCGACAGCAGCCGGGCGGTGCGTCCGTTGCCGTCCGCGAAGGGATGCACCCAGAGCAGCCGGTGGTGAAGCGCGGCGATAGCGATAAGCCGGTCGGCCCGACCAAAGCGTTCCGGCGCCCCTTCATCAAGGCGGGACAGCCAACCCGGCAATTCCTCCGGCGCCGGCGCGAGGTGATGGCCGACCTCAACGTGGCCATCCCGCAGCCTGCCCGGCAGCACCTCCACTCGGCGGCCGCTATCCCGCTCCTCGACGAAGCGCAGCTCCGGCGGCATCTTCTCGTAGAAGCGGCGATGGATCTCGATCGCCAGTGTCGACGCCTCGGCGCAGCCGTCGAGCTCGCCGGCATCAATCGCCCCCTGCACCGCGATATGGGCGGCCGCCTCCAGCTGCAGGTTACGGCGCTTCGGCTCGGTGGCCAGGTCGGCCCTGAGCGCACGCTCGATGTCGACGGGGCGGGTGTCGTGTCCCTCGATCAGGTTCGAATAGTAGCAGTTCATGCCCCGCACGAGGTCGCCGACCGCGGCCGCTGTCCCGGGCGCCAGCCTGCCAGCCAAGCCACCGGCCTCCGCCCCCAGCAGGAAGGCAAGATCGCGGAGGGCAGCCCACACCGGCTGCTCACTACCAGGCACGAGGGTTAGGGAAGCTGGACCTGCGTTTCGCACTATCGTATGGCCGGCTTAGAACGACGGCCATGCTACTGATGTTTGTTGGAAAAAACCAGAATTAGGCCGGCTGTATGGCCGGCCTTATGGCCGGCATGGGTAGAGGTGTCAGGGCGCTATTTTGTTGCAGGAGGGTCGTGTCCCGGGGAACAGGGTCACTAGGCCGCCACGGGCTCGGTCAGGCGCACATCAACGGTCAGACTATCGGCTGTAACGCGGACACCCTGCTTGCCTCGCACGACAAGCCCTGCGTGTTCGAGCGCTGCCACGTCACCGTGCACCCGCGAGTAATCCCGGCCGATGTCTAGGGCCAAGGCTCGCACGCTCCGCGCCGGGTGAGTCCCGAGGTGGCGGAGCAACTGCACACGTGCTGGGGTGAGCAGCGCCATCATGCCCTCCCACGTCTCGAACGCCACCACGTGGTGGTGCACCGCCTCACCACGCGCAGCCCGCTCCCACCCATCAGTCACAGCATCGAGTTCGGCATCGAGCGTCGTGCCTGCCCGGATCGTCAGCTTGTCCTCGTTCATCGCTCACCTCGCGCTTTGCGCACATCAGCCCGGAAGTCGGCGATCAGTTCGCGAATGCCTCGGAAATCGTAGGCTTCCTCACGATCGCCATAGTGCCGGTGGTCGCCCTTACCGGCCTCATTATCGTAACCCACGAACCGCTCACCGGGGCGGCCATAGAACAGGGAGTATTTGAAACTGTGACCTGACCCACGGACCGGGGAGGGGACCTGCCACACCCGGATCTGCACGATGGCACCATCGTCGAACACAAACCGCGTGCGAATGATCGGGGTTGCCGGTGCCATACCGATAGTATGGCACCTCAACACATATGTCTCAATAGGTTATAGTAGGGGAGGGGTTGCCCTCCCCACCATGTCATCGATCGGAGCGCCGCCTTGGTGCCTGGGTCGGCGGGGCATTGCCAAGTTGCCGACGTCTATCCGGAACGAAGTGGCTGGGCCAAGCTGGATTGATGACGCCCGAGCTCGCCACCTATCCTGGATACCGCTTTCCGGTTGAGGTCATCAGCCATGTGGTATGGCTCCATCACGTCTTCAGCTTGGGCCTGCGCGATGTCGAGCTGATCCTGATAGAGCGGGGCACCGGCGTAACACACGAGAGCATCCGGCAGTGGTGTCTCAGGTTCGGGCCCCGCTTCGGTCGAAGGATGCGTCGGCGCAGGCCGAGGCCGGCGCCGACGCATGGCACGTGGATGAGGTGTACCTGAAGATTAACGGCGCGCTGCACAACCTCTGGCGCGCGGTGGACCAGCACGGCGTCGTGCTCGACATCCTCGTGCAGAGCCGGCGGAACGCGACTGCGGCCAAACGCTTCTTCAAGCGCTTGCTTGCCGGTTTCAAGTTCAAGCCCAGCCGGGTTGTGTTGCGAAGTCTGGACGGGGCTGCGAGTAGCGCCGCAGGCCAGCGTGTTGCACTGGTCGACGGACCGGGCGCATTGAGCCCGGCCCAGCTTTCCGGTCATGCGATGCGGACGTACTCCGGGCGATCGAGCTCAAGCATGCGGTTCAGCACCTCAGCGGCGACGGCCACCTCGGTGCGCTGTCGCCCGTCAGTTTGCGAACGCAGACCATCACCGATGACGCGCTTCCATCTTGAGATGTCAGACTCCACCAGAGCTCGGTGGTTGTACCCCGATGCTTTCTGCCAGCCCATGCGACCGCGCTCGGCGATGAGCTGCAGATGTCGATCGCGCTGGGTCGGCGCTGTCCCAGCCCTGTCGCTCGGCACTGCGCTTGAGCGAGGCGGGACGATGACGTTGGCATCCGGATGCCGTGTAGCGACCCCGGCGTGGACGTCGTCCCTGTCGTATGCACCGTCACCGGTGAAGGACGCCACCGGCCCCTCCATTTGGTCGAGCAAGGAGCCAACCTGTGAGCCATCGTGGCCATCCTTGTCGGTCAGCACCGATGCAACGATGAACCCGGTGTCGGCATCGGTGGCGAGATGAAGCTTGCGCCAGCCACGCCGCTTTCTCGTGCCGTGCTTCTCTACCCGCCACTCGCCGGGACCACAGAGCTTTAACCCTGTGCTGTCCACCAGCAGGTGGACGGGCTGTTTGGTCCCGGGATTTTGTGGTGCGGGTTCTGGATGCATCTAAACGGCTCT